>CAXNCP010000094.1:0-3928 GCA_964200935.1 Chlamydiia bacterium
AAATCCAAATCCGGTGTGGTGGATGGAGATTTTTCCGACGCACCCTTTAGCTGGATCAGCGCTTCTTCGCTCTCGGTTGATGTGGTAAATGTTGCGATTTTTATGGAAAAACCCCTCGCGTGTAAGCTCTTCTACAAAAAGGTGGAGAACGGCCTTCAATTTATTGGGTAGGCGGAAGGTTTTATGGAGTTCATGAATATCAAATTCATCTCGACCCTTTTTATCTAAGAAGACTTCGATTAATTCGAGGCAGCGTCGCATCTCTTCTTTTAGGTGAGGCGCTTTCAGGGCGAAGTTTTTCTCTAGTTCTGGGAGATTGTCTACAGGTTTTTTTGTCACAAGATCTATGCTTCTTCTAAAGGTTGGCTTTTCTTTGTTTATGAGCTTTTGTGGTATTTTGTAGCAATGCATAAACGGTCATCGGCCCAACCCCACCCGGAACGGGCGTGATTGCTTGAGCTTTAGGACGTACATCTTCAAAATCGACATCGCCGACGAGCTTGTCCCCTTGACGGGTAATCCCGACATCGATGACGATAGCCCCTTCTTTAATGTGCTCTTGTTTGATGAGTTGTGGTTGTCCTATTGCAGAAATCAAAATATCGGCTTTTTTCGTGTGTTGAATGAAATTCGAAGTACCCTGATGACATAGAGTCACAGTCGCATCGATTGTGTTTTTAAGAGATAATAAAATAGAAAGAGGGCGTCCCACGATGGTGCTTCTACCAAGAATACACACCTCTTTGCGTTGAATATCTAAATCGTAAAATTTTAAAAGCTCAAGGATTCCCTGCGGAGTACAGGGGACGAATCCGTCGATCGAGCCTAGACAGAGCTTACCTAAATTGATCGGGTGAAAACAGTCGACATCTTTTTTGGGGTCAATCGCATAGGTTACATGTTTAAGGTCGATGTGCTTGGGTAAGGGTAATTGGATCAATATTCCATCCACATCTGGATCTTGGTTCAAGTTCTCGATCTTTGTGAGGAGTTGAGGCTCGGACGTGTCCTCTGCTAAATGGACCAAGGTAGAGCGTATATGACACTCACGGCACATTCTTTGTTTAATCGAAATATACGACAAAGAGGAGGGGTGATTGCCTACAAGAATCAGAACAATGTGGGGAGGGTTTTTTAAGTTTACCTCTAATTTAGAACAAAGAGTTTGGCTTGCCAGGCGGCCGTCAAGAAGCAGTGTCATTTAGTCCCTTCAAAATGTTTCGTTTTAAGCCGTTTATTTGAGGCAAAAAACGATTGAGGTTGGAAAAAAACAAGAGGGGTATTTTCAAGGCTGCAGGCAACACCACCTGCCTCTTGGACGAGTAAAGCCCCTGCAGCAAAATCCCAGGGGAAAAGCTCGTGCGCTTTGTAATAGGAGAGTTTTCCGCAAGAAACCCATGCTAAAGAGAGGGCCGAAGTTCCAAAATGGCGGCTAAAATCTTGAGCCTCTTCAGAAACTTGGATTTTTTTACCGTTCATTGTGGAGCCTTTACCTTTTTCAGCTATGTAGAGTTCATCAAAAACAGGTGCATAGATGACACCAATTTTTGGTTCATTGTGCTCCACATAAGCAATCGATACACAGTAAAGGGGAAGATGGTGTGAAAAATTTTGGGTTCCATCCAATGGATCAATGACCCAGAAGTTCTTTGTATTTTGATTGTATGGACCACCCTCTTCTCCGATAATTCCATCCTCAGGATAATGCTTACGGATCGCGTCGACGATGATCTCTTCACATTCGCGGTCTACGTCTGTGACTGGGTCGCTAGAAAGTTTATCCTTAAATTCAATTAAAAAGGTCTCTTTTGACCTTTTAAGGGCCAATTTTCCAACCTCAAGCGCCAGTTGCTTTGCGAGTTCAGCTCTAGTCGGTTTCATTTTTGACCTCTTTTTTCGGACTTAATGACCATTTACCTAAAAGGACAATAAGAAGAAATACCCCTGTGTCAAAAATAGGGCCAAGGAGAAGATCTTCAAAAAGGTGTCCGAATGTTCGCAACGCTAAACATTCCAGAAAAGAGAAGAGGAAAAAGAAAAAAAAGACAGAGGGCAATGCCCATAGAGAACTCAAAGGTGGGATGTGGGGTTTGATAGTGCTCCAAAAGAGGCTCATCAGGGAGAAAAAAAGGGTGTGGACTCCAAGCGGGAGGGAAAGTACAAAGAGGTCGGCCACAAAACCCAAAAGAACATTGATCCAAAAAGCTTTATATTTTGGAAAAAAGTTTGAGACTGTTAGCACAAGGAAGAGGGGAACTTGAATTACCATGAAGTTAGGCGGTGGTTGAGGAGTTCAAATTTCTCATCCATGCGCGAGGCGAATTGCCGATCATGGGTGACTAAAACAACAGCCTGCGGTAAAGAGAGGAGCAACTGGATCATCTCTTCTGCCTGCTGCTGATCGAGCTGGCCGGTAGGCTCGTCTGCCAATATAAGATCTGGATCATTCACCAAAGCCCTGCAAAAAGCGACCCGCTGCTTTTGCCCCCCGCTCAAATGTTTGGCCATTGAGTCGATTTTATCTTCAAGGTTCACTAACTTTAAAAGGTCAAGAGCCTCATGTCTTAAAAGGGTGCTTTTTTGAATCAAACGGGGCAGCTCGAGGTTTTCAAACACGGTTAAATCGGGATTGAGGTAGTGGAACTGGAATACGAATCCGATCGACTGGTTCCGTATTTTAGGCGCTCGGTCTTTAACCGCTTCACCATGGACTAAAATTTCCCCGGTATCTGCCGATTCTAAGAGCCCCAAGATATTTAAAAGGGTGGTCTTTCCACTGCCGGATCTTCCGGTGATGGCAATTTTTTTTCCGTGCGGGATATCGAGGTTGATTTCGCTGAAAAGTTCACGATCTTCAAAGCTTTTTTTCAGATTTTTTGCGGTTAAAATCACATCAACCTCAAAAGTTCACTGGGTTTGTAACTAGAGGCTTTTAAAGCAGGCAGGTAGCCGGCTAAAAGGGCGATCAGCGGTGTGCCAACTAAAACAACGGTCAACGCACCAGGGCTTAAAGTCGTCGGAATAGAATTAGAAAAAAGGTTTTCGTAGCCCTTGAAAAGGTAGATGTTTTGAAGTATGTAGGAGAGATTTTTCATCGTGACGAACGCAAGGGCCAATCCCAAACAAGAGCCAAGCGATCCAAGTAAAAGACCCAATCCAGAGTAAATACGGATCAGCGCCTGTTTGCTCGCACCAAGGGCAGAAAAAAGGGCGATCTCTCTTCGCGACTGATATACGATCAGAAGTAAAACTGAGATGATGTTGCTTGCAGCAACGACCAACACTAAAAGTGCAACAAAACTATACAAAATTCGATCGCTTTGAAAGGAGACGAGGATATCTTTAACAAAACCATACTCGTAGTAGGGGATCACATCAAAGTAGAGATCTATTTTTTCAGATTGTAGTTCGTTTTGGATAAACATAAGAATGTCAGCCACCCCTGTTGGTGGGGTGGGCTCTACACGAAATCCCCCTTTCAAAATCGGATCGGCCGACTCCATGTTCCCCTCGGAGGCGATCCTTGCGACAAAATCGTAGGGGGCAAAAATACACTTTGGTCCGATTTGTAGGGTGCCTGATTCGTAGAAGCCGACCACTTCAAACGGATTATTCTCCTCCATGCTCCCGGTAGAGAGGCCGTTGTAAACGGTCAGCTGACCGATGTCATGGAGTTTGGCCCCATTTTCCATAAAGCTTTTTGGGAGAAAAACTGGTGTGAAGCTACTCTTTTGGGCTGCAGGTAGAGGGAGAAAGGGGACACTTTGTGAATCATTGGACATGATGTAGGAGGCTTGAGAAATGAGGTGGTGTCCAAGCGTTTTTTCGGAGAAAACTTTGAGGCGCATCATCGCTCCGCTAATCTCATACTCCTCGGCGCTCAAAAGGAGATTTTTTTCTTTTGCTTTTTGGAATATGCGATGCAGCC
>CAXNCP010000095.1:0-3898 GCA_964200935.1 Chlamydiia bacterium
TTTTTTTTATAGATCAAATGGTATCAACGCAAATGGTCTATGGTGCAGTGGATATGCTCGAGATCGATGTAGAGGCAAAAAATCAACTCGAGAAATTCGCCATGAAGGCCTATCCTTGTTATCAAAAAAAAATGGATCGGGTAAAAGAAGCATTCCCAAAAAGCTTTATGAGTGGATCGGGTTCTACCATCGTAGCAGAGGGACATCATCACCCACCGTTAGAACTTGGTCCCTATTTTCATGCTAGTACGATTCAACGCAGTTGCCACGAATGGTATCAAAATAAATAAGTTTATATCGTAAAATTCTTGTAGCCGAAAGGTTGTCGTCCTCTTTTATAAGAAGATACAATTTTTAGATTTGAAACCAACTGTCCTCTATTGGTATACTTTTCTTAAAATTTTATTCGGGATGATTTCATGGGTTTAGGTGCTGACGATCTGATAGTGATTACCGGCGGAGCCGGATTTATCGCTAAGTATGTAGTTCGTGAATTGAATCGTTTGCACCACACAAATATTGTCCTATTTGACCGATACGATCTTTTAAAAATGGAAAATTTCAATAATCTTCATGGGTTGAAGTTTTCCTCTCTAGAGTCAAGTGATGTTTTAGAGGAGTTTCTCGAGATCGAAAAAAGCCGAATTCGTTGTGTTATACACCTTGGCGCAAATTCCTCTACCACAGGCAAAGACTCAAAAGAATATCTGATTCATAACTATGAACTCTCAAAACTGCTTGCCGATTTTTGTATCGATGAAGAAATACGATTTATATATGCCTCATCTGCCTCCATCTACGGAGATGGCCGTCTAGGTTTCAGCGATGATAGGGTATATTTTGAAAAATATAAACCATTGAATCTATACGCCTGGAGCAAATACCTTTTTGATCAGTACATTTTAGATAATCATCTCGAGGGTCAGGTTCTAGGTTTACGCCTTTTCAATGTCTATGGAGCAGACCGCTCAAAAGAGGAGATGCGCTGCATTGTAACAAGGGCACATGATACGATCATAATCAAAAAGAAAATGGAGATATTTGATATCCAGGCCGATCGGGATTTTGTCTATGCTGGGGATGTTGCTTGTTTTATCGTTGAGTCGATCACGAAAGAATCCCATGGTATTGTCAATTTCGGCACTGCTCAAACAACTTCTTTTAAACAAATGTGTGAGTATGTTTACGCTGCGATGGGACATGATCCGAATTTTAGTTCTATTGCATTACCTGAACACTTGATTGGAAAGTACCAACATGTCACATTGAGTGATCCGACACATTTGAATGCTATGATCATGAAATTTAAATATAATTTTCGTTTTACACCTGTTAAAGAGGCTGTAGAGATAACAGTTCGGGAGCTGAACGGATGAACAGCATCAATGAAGAGTTATTTTCTAATGCTCGAGTTCTTGTAGCAGGCGATTTCATCATAGACCAGTACGTCGAGGGGGTAGTTGAAAGGATTTCCCCGGAGGCCCCGGTGCCCGTTTTAAGAAAGCTTCAGGAGTCATTTCGACTAGGAGGAGCTGCCAATGTTGCAGTCAACTGCCAGGCTTTAGGGGCAAAGACAACTCTTCTATCTCTTACAGGATTTTCTTGCTACCCATATGACCTTGATACCCTTTTGCTAAAAGAGGGGCTTGATGGTAAAAACCTGATCGTCGATCCAAGCATTAAACCGATCATCAAAACCCGATTCATGGCAGATGGCCACCACATTTTAAGGGTCGATGACGAAGAAATCGTCAAGATGACCTTTAAAACCCAAGAAATACTGATCCATCGATTTTTGGAACTGCTGGAAACGGTCGATGTGATTGTGTTTTCAGACTATGCAAAAGGTTTTTTCAATGAGACAATTTTAAAAACCTTTATCGAAACTGCGAGAAAAAAAAATAAGATCATCCTGGTGGATCCAAAAGGGATTAATTATGCTAAGTATCGGGGTTGTACTTTGATCAAGCCAAACAAGAAAGAGGCCTATCGGGCTGCTGTTTGCGATACAAGTGACCCCATTGAAAAAGTTGCACAGATCCTTTTAGAGCAAGTAGATCCCGAGTATCTTTTGATCACCCGCTCTGCAGAGGGGATGTCCCTTTTTTTTAAGAATAAGGATGTGCAAAACTATCCCACCCATAGAAAAGAGGTTGTTGATGTTGTTGGGGCAGGGGACACCGCTCTTGCGCTGATGGCAGTATCTTTAGCTGCAGGAATAGGTGTTGAGCAGGCTGTTAAAATCGCCAACGCCGGTTCATCGATTGTTGTTACGAAGCGGGGCTGTGCAAGCCTCTCAGTAAAAGAACTTCAAGAGGCTCTTGTTTAGACCATCTATAAGGTTGAAGGGATCTTCGATTCTTCGAGGGCTTTAATCCGCTTTTGGATTGGGGGGTGGGTACTAAATAGCTCTATAACAGAGATGCGTCCATTACACATTAAGGCTTCAACAGCTTCAGGGATATCCGATTTTTCAATTTTTTTACTGGGAACCTCAAGCCTTTTTAAAGCTCGGATCATGTTCTCTTTAGAGCTCAAAGTAGCTCCACCGAGATCTGCACGGTACTCTCTATAGCGGCTAAACGAGGCGACAATCATCGATCCTACAATCATGAAAAGGATCTCCAGAACCATGCGTGTAATATAAAAAACGGCAAGATTCCCACCCTCATCCTTGCCCTTCCTTGTATTCATTGAGATTGCTTGTGCCAGAACATAGGATAAAAACAGCACGAACGTATTCACAACACCCTGGAGAAGCGTCATCGTGACCATATCCCCATTTTTGATGTGAGCTAGTTCATGGCCAACAACCGCCTCAATCTCCTCTTCTTGGAGTTGGTGGAGCAGCCCTGTGGAGACCGCTACTAAAGAGTTGGAAGCTGACGGGCCGGTTGCAAATGCGTTGGGTATCGGCGACGAGAAAATTGCAATCTCCGGCATCTTAGGTAAAAAGGCTTTTTGTGATAGGTCTTTGACAATGCGGCGCAATAAAATCCCCTCCTGGGATACGTCGTAAGGGGTTATGATTCTTAGACCCATCATCCATTTTGCCATTTTTTTGGATAGAAGAAGGGAGATCACCGACCCGGTCATCCCGTAAATGAAGAAGATGAGAAAAAGGGTAGGGAGCGACACGTTGTGGGTGTAAAGGTATCTACTTACCCCTAAAAGAGAAAGGAGAGCAGAAATCGTGATGCAGATGATAAAGTTTAGCGCTAAAAAAAGGAAAATGCGACGAAAGGTGAGCATATTTACCCCCATGGATAGTTTTTTTCTTGTATGATTTTAACATAAATAAACAACTAAATTACAGATAAATAACAGAGCAATAATTTTTTTAATAAAAAAAATCTAAAAGGATGGTGGTAAAATCGAAAAAATGTGTATAAATATAACCTAATTGATCAGGGGAGTAGTCCTAATGAACAAATATTTTATCCCTTTAAAAACAGGGAAAAAGTTTTGTTTTATTGGATACTCGCCCCTTAAAATTCCCTGATCTACTCCGGCCGAAAAGCATATGAGATTAGAGAGACTATGTCAAAAAATTCGAAGGACATGAGCAACGCTCAACCTCTTAATAAGGCAAAGGCCCAAGCAAATATGGCAAAAAATCTCTCGGATAAAACGATTTGCTATGTTCTCATTACTTGTGAAAAGCCCGCAGCAAACGGCTCCATGCACGTCGATCTTGTTTTTGAGGGGGACAAGAATCTAGCTGCACATTTGATCCAATCTGCAAAAAGTGCTTTTGAAAGGTAGCTTTTTCCCAAAAAAAAGACCTTATTTACAATCAATCCAAATTATTTGTGATTATTTTACCCTTTTGGCATGATCTTAGGGGACAAATTTCTTTTATAGGGATCAATCTATGGACCGAGCTTTAAAATATTTG
>CAXNCP010000096.1:0-3889 GCA_964200935.1 Chlamydiia bacterium
GTCTTTAGAATAGCTTCTTTGTGGAATTTCCCTTAGCTCTAGGGTATCTATAATAGAATCATCAACCTTCATGTTTTCATTTTAGGCTGAAAAGCTTTTTTACTCAATCTTAATCAAAAAGAAGTGTAATAATTTTTTTGGTATTTTGACTCTGCAAGTGTATACGCATGCCTAAGCGATTTTTAAACTAAAAAAGGGGAAAATATTTCCCCTTTTTGTCTAAAGGAGGCCGAGAAGTAGAGAAGGGTTTAGCCTCTTTTCAAATAGCTTAGTTGAGGTCCAGAGCATCTGCTGTCGATTTTCTTTTAAAGCGGTATTTGTGTCGTTGATATGCACGTGATCGAATAGAGCATCAATCTTGGGTTTAAGCTCTAAAAGTTCTGTCAATAGTGGCTCATGCGGCAGAGCCTTTAAAGCTACGAAAAGATCGCTCTCTTGTGGTGTAACAAACTGTCTGGGTTCGATGAGTTTTTTGTGATCCACGGCCTGACCTTTAACGCGACGATAGACCTCTAGCCAGTCTTTAAATGCTAGGGCATCTTTACGCAGAGCATGTAGTTCTTTTGCTGTTTTAAAAATTTTTGGGATATTCAACTCGTGCGCTGCAGTCAATGCCTCCACCTCCTCTTTGGAGAAACCTTCATCCAGAAGAAGCGTTTTCAAACGGCTACGGATAAGATGGACCGGCTCTTGCCTGTTTTTTTCTTTATGTGGTGTTTCACGGTAAAAACTGAGAAGTCGTTCTATCTCATTCTCCACATCTAAATTGAAATGGAGCTCTTTGAGCAGTTTGACGATCGAAAGGGCCTGTCGTCTTTGGGCATAAGGGTCTTTAGAGGATGTAGCTATGAGGTTGACTGTTGCAAAAGCGACTAAATTATCCAATTTATCGATTAAAGATACCACTTTGCCAGTAAAGCTTATCGGTAATGGATCTTGTTCCATTTGGGGAAAATAGTGCTCTTTGATCGCAAGTGCTGTCTCTTTTGATGTGGGGACAAGCTCGGCATAAAGCGAACCCATCAAGCCCTGAAGCTCTGGGAATTCTCCCACAACATTCGAATTGAGGTCCCCTTTGCAAAGGGTAATGGCCTGTAAAATAGAATCGAGGTCTTTTCCAATATGTTCTTTGAGGTGATCGGCAATTTTCAGCATCCGGTGAATCTTGTCCTGGTAAGTGCCAAGATCTTTTTGGAATACAACTTTATCCAGTTTCTCATTCATCGCAACAAGGCCCACTTTTTTGTCTTCGTCGAAGAAAAAAGAACCGTCGGAAAGACGTGCTCTTAAAACGCGGCCATTATTTTCTAAAATGTGCTCTTTGACAGGGGCGTCGAGGACGACCGAAGCTTCATTCGTTAGCCTATCGTGCTTATAAATGGGCAGATAGCGTTGGTGAACAATCATTTCAAGCTCGATCAATTGATTGGGTAGTCGTAAGAAATTAGGGTCGAAACGGACAAAACCAACCTCTGGGTACTCGCTTAGGTAAACTAGCTCGTCTTTGAGTCGCTCAATTCCAGCGGATCCCTCTGGCAAAGCACCCAGGATCATCTCCTCCCTTTTTGAAGGATCTGCAATGACAAAGTGGTTTTCTAGCTCGCTGAGGTAGTCCTTTACATGGCTAATATGAATTTTTTGATTCTTGCGCTGGCGGTGACCATAGGTATGTTTTGCGCTCACAACCTCAGCAAATTCAATAGGGATATTTTTATCCCCGTACAAGCAGATAAGACCACGAATCGGGCGTGCAAAAGGGATGTTAGAGCTATTCCAGCGCATCGATTTGGGAGTTTTGAGCTTGAGGAGAATTTTGGGTATGTTTTCTTGTAATAAAATCAAGACGTCTTGAGCGGGTATTACTTTCTTATGATAAACATATCCATCATCGATCCATAAGGAGGGGTCGAACCCTTTTTGTAGCTGTTCAATCGCAGGTATGGGTCTATCGATCGATTGGAAGAAGGCTTTAGCTACGGGTGTTGGCTCGTTTTGTGGTGTGTAAAGGGCAACGATACTGGGCCCTTTTTTGACTTGTTCGATCGGGGTTGTAGTGCTGCAAAGTTCACGAACAATTACAGCAAGGCGCCGATGTGTGCTATAGGATTCAATTCCACCAAAGCTCACTTGAATAGAGACGAACCAGTCCTTGAGTTGCTTTTCAAGATCTCTAGATAAACCGGGCACATAGTGGGCAGGTAGATCCTCGGTGAAAACCTCTAGAAGAAAATCGTTGTGGGTCTCTGATCCGTGATGGACGATCGGTTCAAGTTTTGCTTTTTTTGGTTCTTCTTTGAGATGTTTAAGGAGCGGAAATCCCATCGACCTCCTTAATTCCAAATAGCTCTTTGCTGTCATAGCGGCCAGTTCACGAACCTTTAAGATATAGGATTGCCTTTCTGTGACGGAGATAAAGCCGCGCGCATCCAACATGTTAAACGCATGCGATGCCTTATTGACAAAGTCATAAGCTGGTATCGGTAGTTGTAGTTCATTGAGGCGCTTGACCTCATTGGAATACATCTCAAACAGATTAAACCAAAGTTCACCTGAAGCCTCTTCCAGGTTGTAGCGGCTGCATTGAACTTCTCGTAAATGGTAGAGATCACGATAGGAGTAGTTCCCACCAAAGGAGACATCATAAATGGAGGATTTGTGGTTAATGAACATGCTGAGTCTTTCAAGGCCGTAGGCGATCTCGACTGGGATCGATTCCATTTCAATACCTGCGACCGATTGGAAATAGGTAAACTGGGTGATTTCCATCCCGTCACACCAAACCTCCCAGCCGAGGCCCCATGCTCCGAGGGTTGGAGACTCCCAGTCGTCTTGAACAAAACGGATATCGTGATCTTTTTGGCTCAAACCTATCGCCTCTAAAGACTCTAGGTAAAGAGCTACGATATTTTCAGGTGCCGGCTTCAAAAGAACTTGGTACTGGTGAAAAAGCTGTAGGCGGTTAGGGTTTTCACCGTAACGGCCATCCTTAGGTCGTCTAGAAGGATCAATATGGGCAATCTGGCATGGCTCGGGCCCTAGAGAACGCAAGAACGTGTGGTGCGAAAATGTCCCGGCCCCTTTCTCGGTATCATCGGCTGCAACGATGCAGCAGCCATGTTTGCTCCAAAACTCATTGAGTTGCATGACGATATTTTGAAAGTCCATAAACGTAGTCTTTTGTTCTATTGGGTCTGATTCAAGGTGATCTTTAAAAAACCTTTAGCCTTGGACAAAAGAAAAAAGGTTTTTTGAAAGAGTTCTGTTGAGTACTTTAAACTGTTTTCACAATTTTATCCATGTCAAATCATTATTTTTATTCTGCTTAGAAGCTTTATGATGCGCTTCAATCAGTTGAGAGGTAAAGAGGTTCAGCGCGGGCTTCTGTCTTTTTAAAGAACAATTTGGTAGACTAGTTCAATAGTTGGAGTATATTCCTTGAATTTACCTTTAGCTCTCACTGTTTCAAGAATTGCAGTGTGCCCCGCTTTTATTGCCGTGTATCTCTACCCAAAATATTTGGGGTTGGAAGAAGGGGTACAACCCCTGGTGCTCATTTTGATCAGCACCTTGATGCTGGTAACTGATGCTTTGGATGGGTACTTGGCCCGCAAATGGCAAAAAGTGACTAGGCTTGGAAAGTTGCTCGATCCGATGTCCGATTGCATTGTATTCCTATCGATCTTTTTTACGTTCACTCGTCTTCCTGTCGAGTTGCCACTTTGGATCCCCATCGTGATCATGACTCGGGAAATCACTGTAGTTTACCTCAGGTCCTTGATGGCTTTGGATCAAAAAGCGATGGGTGCCCGCCTGACCGGAAAAATCAAGACTATACTTCAATCTATCGCCCTATTTGTAATCCTTAGCGGAATGTTTTTCTTCCAAATGG
>CAXNCP010000097.1:0-3881 GCA_964200935.1 Chlamydiia bacterium
TTGATCTAGCTCAAAAGAATTGCCCTGGCTTGTGTGGAAATATCTATGGTTAAAATTGAGATCTATTGTCCTTGAAAAAGGTGTTTTATGTACAAAGTCGATTGTGTCGTCATCAAGCTTTTTTAAAGCCTGGTGTAACCCTTGAGTAACAGGGGACTCAAATGGAGGTTTAGAATCCTGGTCCAGATAAAGGTAAAGTTTGATTAAAAAATCGACCCTTTTTACTGAGGGTTTTTTCAAAATTTTAGCCGCCCAAAGATCCAATAGTGTAATGTAGGCACTTTTTGAGCGATTGAGTTGGAAAAGTTGCTCCGAGGAGTGGAGCGCTTTTTTTAAGTGCTTTAGGTGGTCGAGGACAAGATTTTGTGTCAGCTTGGATAAAAATGAGAAGGGGGCTTTGATATCGGTGATGAATTGGTCTTGGACTTTTTTATCATAGCCTAGCGTTTTAACTGTTTCAAAAGCTTTATGGTAAACATCGAATCTGAATGCCAACCCCTCAAGGGCCGATTCATAGGGCTCTAATTCGTAAACTGCTTTTCGTAAAGATCCTAGATCGATGATCCCATCTTGATAAAAATTGAGAGATTTAGACGTATTGATCTGAAATGTATCTTTGGAAATATGGTCTTTGATATTAGATACAACGGAAGCTACCTCGCAATCCAATAGCGCCACCTCTTCGAGAAAATTATCTAGATCCCTATTTTCGTCCTCATCAACCTCTAATTGGGCTATCGCCGTGGTTTTTAGAAGATAGGAAAATAGATCCTTACATCTTTCTCCACAGGAAACAACATACTCAAAAGTAGACTCCAGCCATTTAAAAGAATCGGCTCTGAAATTGGGCAACGGTTGGATTTGGGTATTAGCAGAGCGAAAGTTTTTCTCCAAGATTCCATCTAAAGGGGACGCTAGAACGCAAAGACTCCTTTTCGCAACAGCATCACTCTTCAAAGTTTCTTTAAAGGAGGTCAATAACTGCCTAAAAAGTACTATCGAAGAACAAGCTCCTATCAGGCTAAAGAATTCTCTTTGCTTATCAATCGCCTTTTCAATTGCAGCAATTTGGGCATTTACCTCAGAAATATTCGCTTCACAATTTGAAATTTTTCCATCCAATAGGTCAGACTCAAAAAAATTCCAAGTTAAGAGGCAAAATTCTCTAAGCCAACCGATCAACTTGAAGTATTTTTTTACCCCTTCCGGTTTTAGGTAATCTTTGTTCAAAATGTTATAATCTTGAAACAACCGCTCTACCGCTCTGATCGTCTCCAACATCAAAATCATATTGTGTCTTAACGGGTTTAAAACAATACAACGTTGATCAAACGTGGAATCAATCAAAAATGAGGGGAACTCTTTTCCTAAATAGTCCTGCAAGTCCTGGGATGGGCTAACTAATTGGGTAAGGATTTGATGCCTGAGTGAAACCCCTTTTGAATGATAGGGGGACCTTTGCAAGACTGTGTCTTCGACCTCGTAAGGGGCACTAGCTGTAGACATGCCTTGTGACAGGCGACAGTAATCCTTGCAGTCCTTTAGGGACATTCCTGACGGCAACATAGACAGATCTCTTAAATTTCCTTTAAAGGATACTCTATTTTTTTTTATAAATAAAGGAAATAAAGGGGGTAGGGGTCTTTTGACCGTTTCAACTGGTATCATCCAAATCTATAGTTGCACAAGTTCTTGAAAATGAACAGATAAAGCTTTCTTTAAAATCAGGTTATCTGCCTTTTCTAAGGCGCCGCTTGAGGCCAACCACTCCACATAGTTTTTGGGCAAACGTTCCAAGGGGGTGCCCCGATGTTTGCCGAAGGGCATCGACGAGACCTCCTGGGGTGCAGCAAGCCGTTCCGTAATATCATTGACCGACAGGTCGTCTATCATGGCCAAAAAAATCTGGGCGAGAACCATAACGTCATCGAGCGCCCTGTGGGCCTGATTGGCGTTGATCCCGTAGGCCTCTCTTAGGTATTGAAGACCATGGCGCGGAAGATCTTTTCTGTATTTGCGGGCCCACTTGAGGCTGTCGATATAACGAAATTCGGGAAGGGTGAGACCACTTCTCTTGAATTCTTCTTGGAGAAAAATCTTATCAAATGCGTCGTTATTGTGAGCTACTAAAATGACATCCCCTTGGCAAAACTCTAGAAACTGTTCTGCCACCTCTTTGAAAAGGGGGGCATCTGCAACCATATCATCAGTAATGTTACAAATTGCGCTCGATTCGGCCGGTATGGGTACTTGCGGATTGACAAAAGAACAAAACGTTTTATTCAATGTAGCGTCGAATGCTGCGATCTCAATTACACGATCTTTGTCGGGGCGTACACCTGTTGTTTCAGTGTCGTAAAAGATAAGTCTCGTCATATAAGTCTATTATAGCTTTGAGCTAGATTTAGGGCTAGCAACAAAGCTTTGAAAGAGCTATTGATAAATTAATCCTCGAAAAGTTAGAGTTTTGTAGTCATGCACGCCCCTTTAAGCAACTTTTCTTATACGGCATTTGATCCTCATCAGGTGCTCAAGTCTATGGGTAAAGATAAGGCCATAGAGCTGCTATCCAACATGGTCAAAATCCGTTATTTCGAGACATTTGCCGAGACGAGTTATTTAGAGGGATTGGTCGCCGGTTTTTTTCACTCTTACATCGGTCAAGAGGCGATTCAGGTGGGTGCCGTAGGTGCGATTGGAAAAGATCAGGGGCATTGGATTACAACTTATCGTTGTCATGCTTTAGCATTATTGACAGGTTGTACAGCGGTTGCTGGATTCGCTGAACTTTTGGGAAATCAGCTAGGTTGTGCTAAAGGGAGAGGCGGCTCCATGCACTTTGTTACCGATCGGATGCCTTTAGGGCAAGGGATCGTTGGGGGGCATACAGCCTTAGGAACCGGATTTGCGTTTAAAAGTGTCTATCAAGGGGACGATCTCGTTACCTACTGTTTTTTAGGGGATGGCGCGTCAGCACAGGGGGTATTCTACGAGTCGTTGAATTTAGCCGCTTTGTGGTCTTTGCCGATTGTTTTCATCATTGAAAACAACGTTTGGGGTATGGGTACACACTATAAAAGAGCTTTGGCTATGGACCCAATTGGGCCGAGCTTGGCTTTGACGTTTGGGATCGAAAGTCATCTACTAGACGGGATGAATGTTTTGGACAGTTACCAGCTTTTTAAAGAGGTACACGAAAGGGTCAGAAAAAGCAAACGTCCGGTGATTATAGAGGCTAAAACACAAAGATTTAAGGGGCATTCCCGCTCCGATACCGAGTATTACCGCTCAAAAGAGGATTTAGAGCAGATTCGTGCTTTGGATCCGATAGAAAAGTTCAAAGCTTTATTGATTGAGTCGAATCTTGCTGGTGTCGATGAGCTTAAAGAGTTAGAAAGTAGATTAAAAAATGAGATGTTTGAGGCGCTAGAGGCGGCTAAAAAAGGTTTACCTTGCGATATCAAAGACATCGAAACGGGTGTGGAGGGGGACTAAGATATGGGCCACATCGATGTACGCGAGGCCATTCGGGCCGCTTTGAAAGAAGAGATGATTCGGGATCCAAATGTCTTCATCATTGGGGAGGAGGTTGCCGAATATGACGGCGCGTACAAGATCACGAAAGGTCTTTTGAAAGAGTTCGGGGCAAAAAGGGTGATCGATACTCCGATTGCAGAGGCAGGCTTTGCAGGCCTAGCGATTGGTGCTGCTATGGCAGGGTTGCGTCCGGTTGTAGAATTCATGAGCTTCAATTTCTCCTTTGTAGCTTTCGATCAAATTGTTTCAAATGCGGCAAAAATTCAATACATGACCGGAGGATTGTTCCAGGTTCCGATCGTATTTCGTGGGCCAAACGGCGCCGGCCCCCGAGTCTCCTGTCA
>CAXNCP010000098.1:0-3822 GCA_964200935.1 Chlamydiia bacterium
GGCATCCGGTAGTGGGATTGTGCCACTAAAGCCCTCAGTTCACGTCCGCTAAATCCCCGATCCAAAAGATCTCGCAGCGTGTAAAAATTGTTGAGACTCTTCGACATTTTTTTGCCGTCAACATGTAGGTGTTCTACGTGAAACCAAAAATTAGAAAATGGGGCGTGATGGCAACACTCTGACTGAGCAATCTCATTTTCGTGATGGGGAAACACTAAATCCACACCGCCACAATGGATATCGATTGTGGGACCAAAAAAATCCTGGGCCATCGCTGAGCATTCGATATGCCAGCCCGGTCTACCGCGCCCAAAAGGGCTTTCCCAGAATATGGGGCCATCATGAATGGGGTCATATGCCTTCCAGAGCGCAAAATCGCAAAGATTGTCTTTGCTATATTCGTCTTGATGCACCCGCTCACTTGCGCCAGCAATCAAAGACTGTCTTTCGATTTTGGACAACTTCCCATACTCTTCAAAAGCATGAACACGAAAATAGACACTTTTGTCCTCTGCTTGGTAGGCAAAGCCCTTATCTAAGAGTTTTTGAATCATCTCTAACATCGATTGGATCGAATCGGTGGCTCGTGGAAAATGGGCGATACCCTCAATGCGCAAACTTTTTAGGTCTTCAAAAAATGCTTTGATGTAAATATCGGTGTAATCTCTCAAAGACATTCGATTCTGATTGGCACCGCGCATCGTTTTGTCATCAACATCGGTCAAATTCATGACCTGCACAACCGGCATACCGTTGATCTCGAAAACGCGTCTGAGAAGATCCTCGGTAATAAACGTCCGAAAGTTACCAATATGGGCATACCCATAGACAGTAGGACCACAGGTATACATCTTCACCTTCGGCCCCATCGGCCGAAACGGCTCGGTGCGGCGATTGAGTGTGTTATACAGGTGTAACATCAACAAACTTCCTTATAAGCAAGGTCAGTCAACGCGCGTAAGTGCACCTTGCCCGAACCTAGAAGAGGCATATCCCCCACCTTGATCACATGGTGCATTCTAAAATACTTGGGCAGTCCGGCTTGAAAAAGGATCTTATTGATCTCATCAGTTGTGGTCTCAACGATACTCATCAATACAAGTTCCGTCTTTTCCCCCTCCCTTTCAATAGGGATTACAACAAATGGATTATCTACTTTACGCATCCCGCTGAACCAACCCAACCCTTTGGCTGTACTGGATAATACTTCTTCGATCAATGGCAAATTCACCATTTCACCGCCTACTTTCGTAAACCGTTTGAGACGTCCTTTAAGGATCAAATTCCCGTCAGGATCCATGTGACCAAAATCTCCGGTACGGTAGTAAGATTTGCCATTTACCAAAACGAATGGGGACTTTATGTCTTTTTCAATATAGCCTTTAAAAATAGAGGGGCCTTGAACCAGGATTTCCCCATCCTCACCTTTTGGCAAAGGCCTAAGATCTTCACGATCGACAATCAAAACTTCTACTTTGCTCAAAGGACGACCCACCCCGGTTCGCACCTCATCTCGATAGCGTTGTGCCGATAAGACTGGGGAGCACTCGGTGATCCCGTATCCTTCTACCAAAACGGCTTGAGGATTGGCTTTATAGAGGTTTGTGATCAACATCTGTGGCGCTTTTTCAGCGCCGGTGAAGCAAACCCTCAACGAGTTGAGCTGACCATTTTCTGCTGATGCGAGAAGGTTTGCATAAAAACTTGGGGTCAGTGCGATCAGATCAACACCCCATGCCTCGATCTCTCGAGCGATCCTTGGCGAATCGGTGGGATCGGGGGAAAAGTATGTCCTGACTCCATTTAAAAGGGGGAAAAGGGTCATTGCAGTCAAACCAAACGAGTGGAATTGTGGAAGCGCACTCAAACAGGTATTCGGCTCATATGGATAAAAGACATCTTCAAAATCTTCCATATTCGCAATCAAATTTTTGTGCGATAAGGGTACAGACTTTGGATGGGACTCAGTTCCGCTAGTGGTCAATACAACCGCATTCATCTCGTTTGAAAGGCTATCAACACCAAAATATCTCAAAATCATCCGCGTCGACTTAGTTGATAAAAGAAACGCCTTGATTTTATCTAAAAAAGAGACTTTAAGTTTAAGGTCTTCAGCAAAAACCAAACTTGGCTCCATTGAACCGAGCTCAATATGGGCAACACGGTCCAAAAATTTTCGAGCCGTCAATACCGATTTGATCGATAAAGTATGAATCACATGGTCAGTGCTACGCGAACCGGACGTCCAGTTGATCATCACCGGAACCTTGCCTGCCAACATCGTTGCAAATAAAATAAGGGTCGAACCGATACTTGCGGGTAACATGATACCCACGTACCTCCCCTCTAAGCGACGGATTTTATTAGCCAAAACAATGGTCGAGATAAGAGCCTTTTTTCCATTGAGCGTCACATTTTCATCGGCCATGATCTCTTTTGAGCCGACAACTTTCATCCGCTCAATGAAGGCTTGAGGGATGGTATTGCCAAAAATTTCGACCTTTTTTACCCCTTCGACCTCTTTTTGTTTCCAGCCGCGCAGCATCTCTTTGGATTCCATCTCACGGGCTTTGGGGATTTTTTTGTGCAGTGCTACCAAGAAAAGGTCGAATACATGCACCAAATCCAAAGAAGAGATCTTTTTATCGATCCCAAATTTGAGGTCTAAAAAAATGATTAAATTGGATAAATCTAACGAGTCACATCCAAGATCCACGGCCAAGTCATGGTCATCTTTGATCTGGTTTTTTGGGCGACCGGTCATTTTGCTAAGCTTGTCGTAGATGATCTCACGCATCTCTAGGGGCACTTCTACATCTTTATTCAAGATTGTAGAGGTAAATTGAAACGCTGTAGGTGTCGACCCCTTTTTATCCCAAAAAAGATAAGGGACCAGGGAGGGGCGCTCATTTGTCTCAACCACCCCATTAAATTTATATTGGTTGTACCAATTTTCCAGGTAACGATTGAACTGAATTTTACTGACCTGATACGGAAAATCGGCAGGAAGAGTAGAAAATTCGATCGTCACATCTCTTTTAGGCATAAAGAAAATGAGATTTTGGAAAATTAGCTTGATTGAAATTTTGAGCTGTGTCCAAAAGTTTGGGGTATCCCCAATCAAGGCGCGCGAAAAGGAGCTGCCCCATAGGCCAGTTGTTCGCACAAGGACTACTTCTAGGTTAGGATCCTCAGAAATGAGTCGATGGACAAACGATTTTCCCCCAAGGTATTCTTTGCTGGAGCGTTTGAGCCCCCCACCTGGATAGATGATCACCTTCTCCCCTCTATCCAAGGAGCGGCGGATATTTTGATAGACCAACTCCCCTTGCCGTGCTTTCCACTCGTTCACCACGATTTCAAAATCGGGTATGGGTACAACATGGATAAGTCTATAGACCCAGTTTACCCCTTTTTGGTGGTAAAAACGTTCGTCCATGACGGGCTTGAGGGATGCAATCTGGCCTAAAATAGAATAAACAAGAAGCGGATCGGTCATTGCGGGATGATTTGGTAAAACCACCACGGGCTTATTAGACTGAAGAAGTCTTTTTATCTGATCCAACCCCTCAACTTTAACCCGATAGCGTAAACTGAATAAATTCCTGAGAAGGAAGGAAAGGATCTTGATAAAGATATTTCTTATCATTCGTCACCCCAAATAAAATAGAGAACAAAAAACTGACAGGATCATACCAAATACTGCACTTCTTCTTCAAACTCATAATTTTTTTGTTCAACAAGTTTATTACATCCAAAAAATAGGTAGGGTACTGACTGGATTCTAATCAGAGGGGAATAACTCATTGACGATCTTTTTTC
>CAXNCP010000099.1:0-3814 GCA_964200935.1 Chlamydiia bacterium
CATGCTTTTGATGTGTTTCTAACATCAAGTTCCAAAGGCCAAGCTCAATTCTTGAGGCGACATGGTTGTAGATCGGAAATCCTCTCCCGGAAATTTTCGCCCCCCGCTCAAAGTCAAAAAGGCCAAGCGCATCCGATAGATCAACATGGTGCTTGAAAGCGAATCCAAGTTCCTTTTTTTCTTTGAATCGGTGGATCTCAACATTGTCCTGTGCAGATGTGCCAAAAGGGACATCAGAAAAAGGGAGGTTAGGCAACTCACTCAACAAGGCACTGATCTCTTCGCTCAATAGGGCTTGCTGTCTGGACAGCTCGGTTTCTTGGGTCTTGATTTCGCCCATCCGATCCATTTCAGAAGCACAGTCTTCGCCCTTCCCTTTTTTAATCCCGACCTCTTTGGATATGCGATTTTTTTCGGCTCTTAGATTTTCTAGCTTGGGGGTGATCGACTGCCATTCTTTATCAGCACGCAGTAGGGGGGCAAGGTCAATTTTGGGGTCTTTAAGGCGAAGTCTTTGTTGGACTACGTCGCTTTCTTTACGGATCAGTTTAATATCTAACATAATAGGGGAAGTATACCCAAAAGAATTGAAATTTGTCTACCGATGAAATCCGCTCAAATGGTAGACTCAAGTGTTATGAATTCATACCCAGAACCGCAGTGTCCGATCATCATCCGCTACCATCGCCTACTTGAGGCATTTTCCCGCTCGGACGATGAGAGAGACTTCTATTTAGACCGCATTGAAGGTGCTATTATTTTCCTTGATCTAGATAAGCCGGAAGAGGAAATTCGGGAGGCAGAATCGGAAGTTTCCCAACATTCGAACCGCTATATTCCTGTCCCAAAGCTTACCTATTACGAGTCGAAAAAGGTCATGGAAGGGTTCGTCAATGAAAAAGTTTACGACATTGACACTAAAGAAAAACTTTTAGATATCATCTCTTCTCGAGAAGCCAAAGAAAACTTTTTGGAGTTTATTTTTGACCATTTGACCGAGCTGGACAAGTGGCAACAGTACTATCTTGAGCGTTTCAAGGTCCGGATCATCGAGTGGCTCTGCAAACTTAGGATATTTTTTGCTTTTGAAGAGGATCTTGAAATGCCAAAAAATCTTTTGGAAAAAGCAAAACTCCACCTTTTTGATATCAAAGTTCCAAAAGATGTTGTGCAGGCAAGAGAAATCATTGGGATCAAAGCTGCAAGCTACCAGTCTGCTGACAGCTATGTCCAAAAGCCAAGAAGGGGACGCCCGCCTAAGGCGCTTCCCAAAGTCGAGACCGAGCCCCAATTTACGATCGACATTTTCAAAACCTGCCCTTCTAGCTTAAGACCTTTTTTATACGTATCCGATTACAATCCGGATGCGATCTACTTCTCCACAAAATTCCAGCAGACGCAAGAATTAAACCAAAGCCTGCGAGGTTTGGAGCGTCCAAAGGTCGATTCGCGATTAGAAATGTTATCGCAGCGCCTGGAATCTTTAAGACACCTTTCTGGCAAATTGGGAACTATCCCTGGTTTGGATCAACCCTCTGATCGGAAAGTGATCGAAACGCTAAAATTGACCCCTACAATCATCACAACGGATGAAAACAGAATGGCCAAAGTTTTTGGTGGATCGGTTCAGGAAGCTCCTAAAAAAAGGGGGAGACCTCAAAAGGGGGAAGCCGAACCTAAGAAAATTCTCGAAAAGAAAACGATCGATAAAAAGATCAAATCTGTTAGTCCGATCCGGCTAAAAAAAGGGTAAAAAAAACCGATTTCTTAAAGGGCTCTGAGGCCCTTTTTTTTATGAGCGCTTTTTTAGAGCAACTTCCTATGCCTGGATAATTCAGACTCGTGTATAGTACCCTTCAAAAATACAACACCTAATCAATCTTGTTACTAGGATAGCTCATGGATGGTTTCTGTTCGTTGGGATCAGGTTCTAAAGGAAATGTAACTGTCCTTAAAGGTTCCGACTCTATTTTCTTAATCGATGCCGGATTTTCAAAGAAAAAAACAGAAGATTTATTAGATAAAATTGGGCTTAACCTGGACGACATTGACGGAATTTTAGTTACTCATGATCATCACGACCATATCGCTGGGCTTGAAACGATTGTGAAACATCATGAGATTCCGATTTATGCAAATTGTGAAACGGCCAAGTTTTTGCATCAATCGATGAATGTACGACCAAAATTCAAGATTTTTGAAACCGGTGTCTCTTTTACATTAAACGAGTTTTTGGTCCACCCTTTTTCGATCCCTCATGATGCTGTAGACCCTGTTGCCTTCACATTCACATGCAAAGATCGTAAATTTGGTATTTGTACGGATATTGGTTTTGTTACCCCAATGGCAATTCGAGCTCTTCAAAATTGTACCCATCTGATTTTGGAAGCTAACCATGATGTAGGTATGGTGCACGCCTCCAATCGTCCCCAGGTTTATAAAAAGCGTGTTCTAAGTAAACAAGGGCACCTTTCTAATGAGGAGTCGAGACAGCTGCTCGATGCCGTCATGAACCCTTCTTTAGAGCAGGTTGTTTTGGCCCACTTGTCTCAAGAGTGTAATTTACCGGAGGTTGCTTTAAAGGCGATGGAGGGGATTAAGGTTCCTATAGAGGTTTTAGCTCAGGATGGCCCAAGCCGTATGATTCCATTTTTCAATACGCTGAGTAGCGCACTTTAAAATTTATTCGATCACGATCTTTAGCTTTTGAGACTATTTACAAGTGTCCGATTCCACCCATTCGATCGAAACGCTCACAATGTCCCGATTTGGGCGGTAAATTTTGATATCCGGAATGAAATAAAGATCATTGTCGGTTACGTCTGCCAGAAGATGATGATTGTAAAATTTATAAATCCGTTCGATTCCCCCTCTAGATAAAATTAGAGAGTGATTCCCAAACCGTAAATATTGCCTAAAGATCTCCTGGTCGACCTGATAAGAGGATGAGTAGATCTCTAAGTCTTTGAGCCAGTCATTGCAGTTTCGTAAACTCATAGCTTGGTTTTGCATATAGCGGGGAATATGCCGATTCCTGTCCGATACACGATTACTTCCCAAGGGATATTTTTTTCCTAAATCGGTGAAAAAAATATCCCATGAAGGATCTATTCGATCTAATTTATTTAGGATAGGTAGGAGATCTCTTGGGTCAGAAAGAACTTCAAAATCATCCTCTAGTATCCAGATGCGTTCATAATTTTTTTGATGGGCGTGATGAACGATTGATAAAAAACTCAAAAATAAACCGTACATTCCTGAAGTTAATGGTTTACATTTGGGTTCAGTGAGAAGTCTTCGAACAGATAAAGGGATTTTTGCCCCTTCAAAGGCTTCAAATCGATTCATAAAAAAATTGTATTCTTCAGCTATTTTTTCAGATCGGATCCTTTTTTTTGTTTGCCATTTCAGATTGATCAAAAAGATCCGATCTATCCCTTCTATCCCTGAGTAGCTATAGACTTCATTTACTGGGGATAGAAAATACTGGATAGGGCTATTTTCAGCCTGTAAGATCAATTGGGAAAAAAAAGAAAAGAGGATAATTTTTAACATCAAATAACATCTGGGCGAATGAGAACTTTTCTAGCCTTTGCACCATCGGGTGGACTAATGATCCCTTTGCTTTCCAGCTCATCAATCAGGCTGGCAGCCCGTGCGTAGCCAATTTTGAGTTTTCTTTGCAAGAAGGTAGTGGATGCATTGTTATGTTGCACGACAGTTTCAAGGGCCCTCGAGTAGAGTGAGTCGCTCCCCTCATTCTCCTCCCCATCTTCAGCAAAGAGGGGGTCTTCGGATAAAGCGTCAAAGGACT
>CAXNCP010000100.1:0-3745 GCA_964200935.1 Chlamydiia bacterium
AAGTACTCTAGATGGAGCGTTACCGCGTCGATCACATCTTGAGTTGACAAAATCGTCAAATGGATACGATCTTGCACCTCAAGCCCCTCCTCTTTGCGGCGTGTGTTCACTTTGTTCACAAGCTCCCGTACAATCCCTTCTTGGATCAATTCCAAGGTCAAGGCGGTATCCATCAGAGCTACAACTTTTCCAAACGATGCAGCGACCAGCCCCTCGATTGGGTTGAGTACGACTTCAACGTCTTGCTCACTGAGCGAAAAGCTCTCCCCGTCGAGTGGTAAAACAACTTCTGAACCCTCCAAAAGGGCCAAGATATCTTGTTGATCGAGTTGTTGTATCTTTTTGGCAGCCTCTTGCACTTTGCTTCCGAGTCTTGCACCGAGGCCTCTCCAGTTGGGTTTAAGCGTCAGTTTGATCTTATTCCCCGCTTCCGATGCTATTAAGAGCTCCTTGATGTTTAACTCTTCCAGGATTTGCTCTCTTCCATTCTCTAAGGCTTCAACAATGCTCGGCTCTTTTGTGATCAGGGTGATTCGGCTGAGTGGCTGGCGGACCTTTAATTTATGCGTCTTGCGTAGCTGGTGACCTAAGTTGACCACCCGTTGGATTGTGGCTGTGCTCTCCTCAAGCTTCTCATCGATCAGGTATAAATCCGACTTGGGGATGAGATTTCCGTGTACACTTTCTGGATCCGCTTTCAATCTCAACTCTTGATATAACGACTCGGTGATGAATGGCGCAAATGGTGCAAGGAGGATCACAACATCTTTTAAAACCATGTATAAAGTTTCAAAAGCCTCTATGTTTTCATCCCAAAAGCGGTGCCGTGATCGGCGAATGTACCAGTTCGTCAACTCATCGACGAATTGATAGATTGGGTCGATCGCCGCATCCAAGGAATAGGCATCCATCGCCTCTTTCACATCACGGATCAAACCCTCTTTTTTCGATATGATCCAGCGATCGAGTGGATGAGAAGAGCGGACATTTTTTGGTTCAAAGTTTGCAAGCGAAGCATACGTTGCCAGGAATTGATAGGCATTTTTTAGCGGAATAAAGAGTTTGCGGACAATCTCCTCAACCCCCTTTTCGCTAAAGCGTAAATCTTCTGCCCGCACCGCTTGGCTGTGCAACAGGTAACAGCGGATGCTGTCTGCACCAAATTTATTGATCACATCATTCGGATCGGGGTAGTTTTTGAGCTTTTTGGACATCTTCTGCCCATCCTCAGCCAAAATGATTCCGTTCACGATGATATTTTTTGCTGCAGGCAAATCGAATAGAGCGACCGACAACACATTCAACGTGTAGAACCACCCGCGGGTTTGATCGAGCCCCTCCCCGATGAAATCGGCCGGAAAGCCGTTGTCAAACGCCGATTGATTTTCAAACGGATAGTGAAGTTCTGCGTAGGGCATCGATCCCGATTCGAACCAACAATCGAAGATATCCTTGATCCGATGAAATTCTTTTCCGTTTTTCTGGACCACCAGGTTATCGATGAAGTGACGATGGATATCGTTGCCTTCAAAACCGGTTAAATCCTTCAATTCTTTTAAGCTAGAGATGACGAGCAACTCCCCATCTTTGGCCCTCCAAATTGGAATAGGTGTACCCCAATAGCGGCTACGACTGATGGACCAGTCTCTAGCCTGCTCGAGCCACTTTCCAAATCTTCCCGATTGGATATGCTCCGGAACCCAGTGAACCTTTTTGTTGTTCTCGATCAAACGGTCCTTGATCGCCTCGACTTTGACAAACCAGGAGGAGACTGCACGATAGATCAACGGGGTATCGGATCTCCAGCAAAAGGGGTAGCTATGGCGGAATGTTGTATGGGAGAATACTTTACCCTCCTCTTTCAAACGGCGCAAAATCACCTTATCGGCTTCTTTGATGTACATTCCCTTAAAATCGGTAACCGCCTCGGTGAATGTACCCTCCTCGGTTACGGGGCAAACAAGCTGTATGTGCGCTTTTTTGCAGGCCTCAAAGTCCTCTTCACCGAACGCCGGCGCCATGTGGACGATCCCGGTTCCCGTTTCGGCTGTCACAAATTCGGCAGACAACACTTTGAAAGCATTTTCGTGGCGATGAAAGTAATTAAAGAGCGGCTCATAGTGTTTTCCTACAAGCTCTTGCCCTTTTTGCACCTTGATGATTTCTGCCTCATCCGGAAAATGCTCCGCTACTTTCGATTCGAGCAAAATGTATTCTTTTCCGTCGTGACGAACTGTTGCGTAATCGAATTCGGGATTTACCGACAAAGCTAGGTTGGAAGGGAGGGTCCAAGGGGTTGTGGTCCAGGCGAGAAAATAACCCTCTTCATTTTTGATCTTGAACTGAATGATGACCGAAGGATCTTGCACATCTTTGTAGTTGAGGTTGGCCTCGAAGTTCGATAAAGGGGTGCCTAATTTAGTAGAGAAGGGCATCACTTTGAACCCTTCGTAGATCAAACCTTTTTGATAAAGTTGACCAAATACCCACCAAACAGACTCCATGAAGGTGGTGTCCATCGTTTTGTATCCACCCTCAAAATCGACCCAGCGCCCCATCCGGAAAACCGTGTCTTTCCATTCGTTGGTGTACTTTAAAACGATACCGCGACAAGCTTCATTGAACCGGTCAATACCATATTCTTCAATCGAAGAGGGGCCAGCCAAGTTGAGCTCTTTTTCCATCGCAAACTCGATGGGAACCCCATGGCAGTCCCAGCCAAACCGGCTTGGTGCGTAGCGGCCATTCATCGTCTGATAGCGTAGTACCGTATCTTTGATTGTTCCGGCCAAAAGGTGCCCATAGTGGGGCAATCCTGTAGCAAAAGGGGGTCCGTCGTAAAAACCGAACAGCTCCCCATGTTTGCGCGACTCAAGAATTTTCTTATATGTTTTTTGTTGCTGCCAGGTTTCTAAAACGTCTGTCTCGTTGAGCAGTTTCTTTCCAAACATAGGCCTTCTTCAATTGATTAGGGGCATTATGCCCAAAAATAGGATAAAAGCTCAATCCAAGAATCCCCTCTTTGTCTAGACAAACCCCCTTTTGGGCAAAAATAAAGGTTACAGAGAGGGATGATTCAATTTGCCGGGGGGTTTGGCTTATTTAATTTATCAAAAAATCGATCCCATTCATCCCGACTATTTTTATTTTCATATTCTTTTCTTAAGCGGGCAACCTCATCAGTCATTTTTTGCATTTGGGATGATTGCTGAAATTTCTGAATTTGATCCAGCGTTTCTCGGCCATGCTCCATACCCTTCTTATAGCACTTATAAAATAGTTTTTTGAAGTTTTCTGGGTACTCTTGCGGATCCCACTCTTCCCAAAAAAAACTTTGCAGATCAGGGATGTCGTAATTAGTGCCATTGAAACTATTGAAATAGCCCAGTTGGAATGCGAAGGCGGGAAAAGCGACCAGAGGATCCTCTATGATCTTTTTTTGTGCAAAAAAATAGGTTCCCCTACTGATATTAAACAGCGCGATGGGGTATTCGATTAATGAGTTTGGGTCATGAATATTTTCCCGATCCGCTTTGGTTATTTTGTCTTGTGAAAAGATTTGTATGCTCGATCCTGGCGTCCAGTTTTCCCATGAGTCACTAAGAGAAAGGGGCAGCTCTAATTTTTTACCCCAAATCCACTCTGAAAAATATCTGTTGCGAAGTTCTATTTCTTTTAGTTGGTATACAGAGTGGTCTTTTGTAACGATGTATTTATGCGCTCTTCCCCCTCCTGTTCTAAAATA
>CAXNCP010000101.1:0-3734 GCA_964200935.1 Chlamydiia bacterium
TGCTTTTTCAACATAAATTCGACCCTAGCACTAGACGATACGAACACTACGAAAAGGAAAAAAATCATCTTTTACAAGAAATCGTCAAAATAGATTCGGGAAATTCTTCGCTGGATATCCGTCGTAAAAACGTTTTAAAAACCTGTATACTCTTTACCGATTACTGCCTAAAAACAAATTTTTATCGGGAAAATAAGTGTGCACTCTCCTTTCGAATCGACCCCCAAATCCTCAATTTTACCCCCTATGATCGCAGCTTGAAATTTCCTGAACTGCCATTTGGTATCTTCTTTTTTGCCAATAAAAACTTCATCGGTTTTCAGATTAGATTCAAAGATCTATCCCGTGGCGGCCTGAGAACCGTTGCCTTGCCTAAAGAGCAGACATCCTGGGAAATCAACAACGTTTTTCAAGAGTGTTATAATCTTGCATACACTCAGCAAAAGAAAAATAAAGACATCCCTGAAGGGGGATCTAAAGCGATCATTTTCTGTAATATTCACCCCCTTTTGAAGGAAGAGACCGATTATCTGATCCAATCTAATGGACACATTTCTAAAGATGCATTGCTCCAATTTCAGCAAGATTTTCGTTGGAAAATCATTTATGAATCTCAAAGGGCTTTTATCCATAGTTTTTTAACACTCATCAATTGCACAGAAAACGGGGAACTAAAAGCCAAACAGGTGATCGACTACTACCAAAAACCAGAATACATCTACCTAGGTCCGGATGAAAACATGCACAATAGCATGATCGATTGGATCGCCGAGATGAGTGAGAAAGTAGGCTATAAGCCAAAAAAAGCTTTCATCTCTTCTAAACCTATTTTGGGGATCAATCATAAAGAGTTTGGAATCACCTCATTTGGTGTACACACCTGTCTAAAAACGGTGATGCACCACCTAGGGATGCATCCTGAAAAAGAGCCTTTTACGATCAAAATTTCGGGCGGGCCTGATGGGGATGTAGCCGGGAATGAGATGGCCCTTTTGATCAAAGAATTCCCAAGAACGGCCAAAATCATTGCAATCACAGACGGAACCGGGACGATTCGCGATAGCGATGGGCTCAACCACGACGCTTTGATGCACCTATTTGAGAAAGGGCTAGGGATCAAATTTTACCCGGTAGACCTACTTTCTACAGATTCCTTTCTTTTAGACATCACCTCTCGTAAAGAGACCGATGGGATGAAAGATACCCAACGCCTCACGCGCAATGAAAATGGCCAAATCATTGAAACCTATATCCCCGCCTCCGAGGCATCCCATCTTTTCCGAATGAATCTATTGAAAGTCGAATCCGATCTATTTATACCGGCAGGTGGACGCCCAAAAACACTACAACAAGCCAACGTTCACGATTTTTTGGATCAAAAAGGGGAACCCACTTCCAAAGCGATCATTGAGGGTGCAAACCTCTATTTGACACCCGAAGCTCGACACACTTTAGAGCAAAAAGGGGTCATAATCATCAAAGACAGCTCCGCTAACAAAGGGGGCGTTGTCTGCTCCAGTTTTGAGGTTTTATGCGGACTGGTTCTATCAGATGAAGAGTTCATCGAAAATAAACATCAGATCGTCAATGAAATTCTCACTTTTATCCAATCGATCGCCCTTAAAGAGACCCAATTAATCCTTAAAGCGGCTAAAGAGTATCAAATCGAGTATGCGAAAGCTTCCGACCTGATTGCAGAAAAAATCAATTTCTTCAGCTATCAAATCCTAGACCACCTCCAAAATATGACCCTTTCAGATTCGATCGATGACCCTTTGAACCAGTGCCTTTTGAGACACTGTTTGCCAATTTTAAGAAAGCACCCCGAACGGGTCTTGAAAAACATCCCCGATATCCATAAAAAAGCGATCATCGCCTCATTTATAGGGGCCAATACCATTTACAAAAATGGGCTGGGCTGGGAACCGTCCATCCATCAGATCCTTTCTTCGTTGATCAAAAACCTACTTTAAAATATTTTTTTTACTTTTTCCTTTTATAGAGTTTTTTTGCCTTAGAAAACTACCCTTAAGGCCTTAAGATCTATTGTTATCCACTGATTTTCAATTTCTTCCTTTCAGTTTTTAGCATTCTAACTTTGAGATTGCTAAATTTTGAAGAGTGGGCTATAATCTAGATCAGATGCAGAAAGAAAAGCGAAATAAAAGGGCCTTAGAGGTTCTATTCAGCCTCATCGAGCTCTATCTAAAAACCGGCAAGCCGGTTGCCTCTAGTACTTTAAAAGAGGAGTGTCTCCCCCATCTCTCGTCGGCAACAATCCGCAACTACTTTCAGGAGTTGGAAGAGAGTGGTCTTTTAGAACAGATGCACACCTCCGGAGGGCGTGTCCCCACAGTAGAGTCTTTCAAGCTTTTTGCCCAAAATTCGATCCAAAATAAAAAAATAGATCCTCAAGACGAGCTGTTCTTTTTGAATCATCTCGATTTTAAAACCTCTGAGCTACAGCGCTCGCTCGAGATTGCGGTTGAATCCCTCTCTGAGGCCACCGGGCTTGCCTGCCTGATCACTAGTCCCCGCTTTGACCAAGACTTCATTAAAGAAATACGCCTTTTTGTCCTCGACTCTACCCGTGTCCTCTCGGTCATCATCACCCAATTTTCCGTTTGCTATACCGACATTCTCCATATTCCCAAAAAGCTATCCTCTTTTTCTGCAAAAAGGATTGAGGCCTTTTTCCAATCAAAATTACAGCCTAAAGCGGTGAGCTTGGAGGAATTAACTGATGAAGAGTATCCGATTGCATTACAACTCTACCAGGAAATATCGCTGCGCTTCATGGTCCGTTATGCCAATTTTACAACGGACGAGGTGCAAAAAGCGGGACTCTTTCGCCTTTTAAATTTCACCGAATTTCATGATCCTGCTTTGCTAGGATCCACTCTTTCGCTTATGGAAAACCCATCGAAAGTGCATGAAATGATCCAAAGGACTATGCGCTCCGATCAGATTAGTTACCACGTAGCGGATCCGGTCAACCATGAAACCACCGTCCTTTCGATCCCTTATAGGGTCGACGGAAAACGGGTTGGAGCGATTGCCCTTTTTGGGCCTATGCGCATCCCTTACCCGCGCCTTTTTGCCCTATTAAACCACTTTAGAAATCTTTTTGAAAAACAGTTGGAGCAGGTCGTACATGCCAATAATATTTCGCTAAGGACCCCTGAAACAACTTTAGAACATAACCCCCCACTCTTTTTGGAGAGCTATCATCATGAGTGAAGAAACGACAACGGAACCGATCCAAGAACCTCAAGAGGAATCTTTAGAGATAAAACTCGAGGAGATGACCCAAAAATACCGTCATGCGATCGCCGATATGGAAAATATGCGTAAGCGGTTGATGAATGAACAAAAAGAGGTGATCCAGTTTGCCAAAGAACGGCTCATCCTTGAATTCATCACCCCGCTTGACTGCCTGGAAAAGGCCCTATCCTACGAGGCGCATATGTCCAAAGAGGTGCAACAGTGGGCTTACGGGTTCAAAATGATTCTCGAGCAGTTCAAAGAGGTATTGAGAGAAAACAACATCTACAGTTTCGAACCCCTTAACGAACCATTTGATCCCCGTGCACACGATGCGATCGAAATGGTGGAGTCGGATAAGGAAAGTGGCACAATTTTAGAAGTGCTTGCAAAAGGCTATAAAAACGGACCTCGTGTTTTAAAAGCTGCCCAAGTAAAGGTGGCTAAAGCAAAAACCGAGGAACAAGATC
>CAXNCP010000102.1:0-3732 GCA_964200935.1 Chlamydiia bacterium
TTATGAGTGCAACCTTCGTACCTACGTCAAAGTCGGAAAAAAAAGGGGGGTCTATTTCTTTTCGCTGGATGCTGATAGTGTTTTAGAGGTATTAGGGGCGCGAGCACTTTTTCACCTCAATTACCGCTATCGGGCGATCCAATTTAGCCTTGAAAATGGGCACTATGATTTTTCGATGAAAAATCCGCTCAATCCAAAGGAAAACACCCATATTTGCCTAAATATATCCGAAAAAAAGGGGGATGCGAGCCCCCTCATCCGTTTCATCAGTGACCGCTCCTCGTACTTCGTAAGAAATAAAAAACACCTATATGAAGGGGTAGTAGAGCATAAGGAGTGGCAATTTCATGAAGTGGATGTGCTGAAAGTCCAAACCGATCTTCTTGATAGATTTGAGGTAAAAAGCACACCCACCGCGGTGTATGCAAAAAAAACGACCGTATTCAGTCGGTTTTTAGCTCCGGCGCAAAACCCGATCGTTTTTTTTGATTACGACTGTGGTCTTTGCCAGAGGGCTGTTAAAGTATTGCTTTGCCTTGATGTCAAAAAACAGGTGCTTTTTGCACCCATCAATGGTGAAACATACCAAAAAATCTATAACCACCCCCCAAAAAATGACCGATTGATCCTCTTTGATGACCAGGGGACATCCGATGGGGCGAACGCGCTTTTGAATCTTTTAGATTACTTGCCCTGGTTTACCGGTATCTTTTCCCTTTTTAAGCTCATTCCCATTTCTCTACTCAACCGATGGTACGATACGATCGCAAAACTGCGCAAAAATTGCAGGTTGGAAAAAAAAGGGGTCAATGACCCCCGTATTCTCCCTTAACATTGAAGGCCCGCCCTCCCTCGTAAATCTTTCTTGATACCATTGCCCCCACTTTTTTAGATCTTAGTTGAAAATATTTTTCCAATCCTCTAAGCTTTTTGGATGACCAATCGTAAAATCAGTGTTTTTCTACTGACGATGTTGAATCTTGCGACAATCCTCAGTATCAAAAACTGGCCTTTTGCCGCAGAATTCGGATTTTCGTCCCTTTTCTTTATCCTTCTCGCTGTACTCACCTTTTTCATCCCATCAGCTCTTGTATCTGCTGAACTAGCAACGGGGTGGCCGCAACAAGGGGGTGTTTTTGTTTGGGTCAAAGAGGCTTTAGGCAACCGAATGGGATTTCTGGCTGTCTGGCTTTTATGGGTCGAAAATGTTGTGTGGTACCCAACAATCCTCTCCTTTATCGGCGGCACCATCGCCTACGCTATTGATCCTCCGTTAGCCGATAACAATCTATTCAACTTTTTCATGATCCTTGTGGTCTTTTGGGCCGTGACTTTTTTGAATATGCGCGGCTTAAGATTTTCCGGTTTCATCAGTACCTTTGGTGTCATTTCGGGTACGCTGCTCCCGGGCCTTTTGATTGTCGTACTGGGTGTTTCCTGGCTTGTTGCTGGGCGCCCTGTGGAAATTCCGATGAATTGGGATAGTTTTTTCCCCAATATTACCCACCCTTACCAGTTAGTATTTCTATCCGGAGTGATTTTAAGCTTTGCCGGTATCGAAATGAACGCGGTTCATGCTAATGACGTTGAAAACCCTCAAAGAAGCTACCCACTGGCTATTTTAATCTCGGTAATATTGATCGTCTTTTTCACAAGCCTCGGTACGTTATCGATCGCGATGGTGATCCCTCAGGGAAAGATCAACCTGGTAGCAGGTGGAGTGGCAGCAATTGATTATTTCATGAGCGCCTATAACCTAAAGGGCTTCATACCCTTGATCTCGATTCTGATCTCCTTTGGGGCATTGGCTGGATTGAGCACTTGGATTGCAGGACCCTCTAAAGGGCTCTTAACTGCGGCGCAAAGTGGGGATCTACCACCAATCTTGAGGACGGTCAACAAGCACGGCATGCCTGTCGGAATGCTGGTCCTTCAAGGATTGATTGTTACCGTATTGGCTTTTGTCTTTTTGATCATGCCAAACGTCAATAGCTCTTTTTGGATGATGACCGCTATGGTTTCCCAGCTCTATTTGCTAATGTACTTATTGTTATTCGTATCGGCTATTGTTTTGAAGATCCGCTTCCCTTCCGTTCCAAGAGCCTTCAAGGTTCCGGGCGGTAAGTGGGGAATGATTTTTGTCTCGTTTTTAGGGATTATGGCTAGCATCTTTTGTATTGTCTTCGGATTCTTCCCACCGACACAGATTGATACCGGGGATGTGGTGCAATATGAACTGATTCAAATACTTGGAATCATCGCCTTTTGTGCCGCCCCCTTTCTTATCCTCTATTTCAAAAAGCCAGAATGGGATAAATAAAAAAAAGGGATCTTTAACGGATCCCTTTTTTATCTGACTGAGCGTCAAAAAATTAACGAGCAGCGATAGCAGCTTTAAGCTTGCTTACAACTTCGCCCATTTCTTTTTTGATGGTAGATTTTTTAGCAGACTTACGACGTGTAGACTTACGACGTGTTGCTTTTTTAGCGCCAGTTTTTTTAGCAGCTTTTCTACGTGTAGTCTTACGACGTGTAGCTTTTTTAGCTGTTTTTCTTTTTGTAGACTTTTTAGCTGTTTTTCTAGCTGTTTTTCTAGCTGTTTTTCTTGTAGACTTTTTAGCAGCTTTTCTTGCTGGTCTTTTTGCAGCTTTTTTAGCATGCTTTCTGTGCGAATGCTTCTTATGAGCTTTTTTTGCTGTGTGCTTTCTGGAAGCTTTTCTAACAGCTTTCTTTTTGGCAACCATTTTAATTTCCTTTTTTTTGTTTTTAAAAAGCTTTTTTACCCAAATTAAGGTCTTTTAATTGCACTATACAAATTAATTAATTATTTTCTATTAATTATTAAAATAATTTCTAATATGTGTTTTCAATATGTTCTGAGCAATTTTTAATTTTCAAAATAATTTAGGGTTAATTACACTGGAATCGTGAAAAAAGCACTAATTATAGCCTTTTTATCCCCCCTCTTTCTCTCGGGTGGGGTAAATTCGCAAAAAAAGCCGATCCTCTACTCCAAATCGAGCTGTATCTATTGTCAAAAGGTCTTTTCAGCAGTGAAAGACCTAGATCAAAAGGTGGAAATCAGGGACGTAAATGATTCCTCGATCTGTCTAGAACTAATTCAAGTGGGAGGGAAACCGCAGGTTCCGTGCTTAGTGATTGATGGGACTGCTCTCTACGAATCCGATGCGATCATTTCGCACTTTACCTCTTTAGAATCAGACAAATAAAGGATTGACAAAATCCATTTTTACCCCTATGAAATATAATATATTTATTAGATCATGGGGTAGAACTTGGAACTTTCTAATAACCATTCAAAGCGGGTTATCAGCGTTTTCGTATTGGCGATGTTGAACGTCTCTGTTATGGCGAGCCTTCGAAGCCTGCCGCTGGTAGCAGAATTTGGCTATAGCTCGATCTTTTTCTTTCTTGTTGTCGCCCTAACTTTTTTAGTCCCTCAAGCACTTGTGGCGGCCGAACTTGCCACCGGATGGCCTAAATCGGGGGGAATCTATATCTGGGTTCGGGAGGCTTTGGGAGATCGATGGGGGTTTTTTGCAATATGGATCCAATGGGTGCACAATGTCACCTGGTATCCGGTGATCCTTTCCTTTGTCGCAACAACTTTGGCCTATGTATTTTATCCCCCATTCATTGAGAATAAGTACTATGTTTTGTCCGTGATTCTTGCAAGTTTTTGGGGGATGACCTTCTTCAACTTTTCAGGGA
>CAXNCP010000103.1:0-3697 GCA_964200935.1 Chlamydiia bacterium
TGAAGGATCAGAATCGATTATTTCAAATAATTTTTATAATCCAGTTTTCTTGCAGAAAGACAGTACCCGTCAAGCTCTTAAAAAGGTCTCTATGGTTGCAGGTGCCGTACTGCTCGCTTCTGCCTTAGCACCTTGCGCCTTTGCCTCTGTCCCTTTGTTAGCAAAGATCACAATCATGAAGTCCGCTGGTGCCCTCGGTTGCTTTTTGTTGGCTAAATTCATTCCCAAAGGGAAAGATCACCCGGACATTTTATTTAGACGTTTGAACGTGGAAGCTGAAAACGCTTTTCAAAACCTTGCTGCTTTTCAACAGTTTTATGAGCAAAGGGTGATACAAGAGCAGAATTTACCAAGAAGATTTTTGAATCGGGAAAATCTTAATCGCTTTGGGCTTATAGAGCCTATCTATCAACAATACGCTGATAGCATGAGAGAGATTGAAGAAAATCAAGAGATAGATCCAACGATCAAGGATACCCGATTGATAATGTGCCGTAATTACTACGCTGATAAGTTTTTAAATGGGGCACGTCAATAAAACGTATAAGTTTTATTTTTAATCCCCCGTGACCTTTTTTTCCCTTTTTTTCAAAAAGAGCCCCCCATTAAAGTAAGCTATTGCAAAAGGGAGAAAAAAGGTCTAAAATTGACTGATACATGTATCTTGTAGCCAATTTTAAAGCACATGCCGTTGATATTGAAGCCTACGTCCGTCGGCTTGATACCGTTTTTTCAAAAAAGATCCGGGTGATTTTAGCGCCCCCCTACCCCTATCTTCTCAAAGCCAGCGCATCAAGATTTTCCATCTCTTCGCAGGATGTGAGCCCGTATCAAGAGGGGCCTTACACAGGAGAGGTCACAGCTTCCACTCTTAAAGATTGTAAAGTCGCTTTTTGTTTACTTGGACACTCCGAAAGGAGAAATCTCAACCATGAGTCCAACGATCTCATAAAAAAGAAGTTTTTAAATTGCCTTCAAGCCCAAATTCATCCGATCCTTTGTGTCGGAGAGACACTCGAAGAGCATGCTCAAGGGGACTACCTCAATATTATCAGGCAACAAATTGTCGATGCATTCATCCCCTCCTCGTTCTCCCCTATTATAGCTTACGAGCCTGTATGGGCTATCGGAAGCGGAAAAACACCAGATCCGGCCACGATTAAAGAGGTGGTCGACATGATCAAAAAAACTGTACCGAACGCAAGTGTCTTGTACGGGGGATCAGTTAACGGATCTAATGCCCGAAAATTAGGGGCCATTTGCGATGGACTGCTTGTAGGAAGCGCCTCCAAAGATGTAGAAACATTCATTCAAATCATTCAACAACTAGAAGCACTATGATTTTTTTATACTATTTCGCCTTAGTTTTATTCATTCTTTTGTGTCTTGTTACCTGTTTTGCCGTCTTGATTCAAGAGAGCAAATCGATGGGGCTTGGAGCCACTTTTGGCGGCGAGTCAGCAAGCGCCATGTTTGGGGCATCCACAGCGGAAGTTTTAAAGAAGTTCACAGCAGTTCTTGGCGGAATTTTCTTGGTCAGCTGCCTTCTTCTTTCCATCTGGTCAGCCATAATCGAACCTACAAAAGTCGATACGAGACCGATTCAGGTTGAACAAAACGGCTAAGTATCTAGACCATGGATGACAAGCACCATTTGATCTACTACCCCGATCCGATTTTGAGAAAAAAAGCAGAATCGGTGGATGTTATCACCCCCTCATTGATCCAGTTCATTGATCGGATGAAGGAGGTTTGTGCTGATAAAAAAGGATTAGGAATTGCGGCTCCCCAGGTCAATGAATCGATCAATATTTTTGTGACTCCGATGACAGGAACCCACATGAAAACAAAAGATCCGATCTATGCAAAAAACTTTGAGGACTGGACAGTGATCATCAATCCGAAAATTATCCGCTACTCGCAAGAGTATGTTGGTTACGAGGAGGGGTGCTTGTCGATGCCTAAGCTCTTTTCTACAGTTTTTCGCCCGAAGGCGGTCGATGTAGTCTATCAAGATTTGAATATGAACACCCACTCCAAGGTCTTGACCCACTGGTTTGCCCGTCTTTTTTTGCATGAATATGACCACCTCCAAGGGATACTTTTCACCGACTATCTTCTTGGAAAAACCTCCAATGGAGCAATCCAAGAGATCCCATTCGATGAAAAAATCCAGATCCAAAAAAGATTGAATGAATTTGAGCTTGAGGCCAGAGGTTAACCGTGGCTATCACCGTCTCAGAACTCACCAATCAGATCAAGCGCCACTTGGAACCCTCATTTAAGGGGATCACGGTAGCCGGCGAAATTTCTAATTTCAAAGCTCAGCAGTCGGGACACTACTACTTTACTCTCAAAGATGAAACCTCCCAAATAGCCGTCTCCTTTTTCAATGCTGCCCGTTATAAGCTTCCCCGAATGCCCAAAGATGGGGACAAGGTCATCTTAATGGGTGAAATCAACGTTTACGCTCCTAGGGGTAACTATCAGTTTGTTGCACAAGGGTTAAAATTTACCGGGCTTGGAGATCTTCTACTCAAATTGCACGAACTCAAAATCGAGATTCAAGGCCTCGGCTGGTTCCAAAAAGAGACGAAAAAACCGCTACCCAAAAATCCTAAAAGGATCGGAGTCATCACTAGCCCTACTGGGGCGGTGATCCAGGATATCATCCATGTTTTGAGTCGCCGTTGCTCTAATTTTCACCTCATTCTATATCCGGTCAAGGTCCAGGGAGAGGGGGCAAAAGAGGAGATTGCACAAGCAATTCACGATATGAACCGCTATCAGCTTTGCGATGTGATGATCGTCGGGCGAGGTGGCGGCTCCATCGAGGATCTGTGGGCATTCAATGAAAAAAGTGTTGCCGAAGCAATCTTTTTATCGAACATACCGATCATATCGGCTGTGGGGCATGAGACCGATTTTACCATAGCAGACTTTGTCGCCGACGTTCGCGCCCCTACCCCCTCCTCAGCGGCGGAGATGGTTTTAGAGAAAACAGCGGACCTTTTGGAGAAGTTTTTAAGCGTACAAAAGCGATTCGATCAAGTTGCCCGTCATGCGCTTCATAAAAAGCAAATGGGTCTTCATCAACTCAAAAAACACCCTTTTATCCGTGGGATTGGTCTATTGAATCCTTTCCACCAGCAAATCGATCACATGGCCGATTCGCTGGACTCGGCGATCAAGTCACGGCTTTTTGATCAACAACGGCAAATACAGATCCTTTCAAGCAGACTTCGTGCTTTGGATCCTAAAAAAATTCTCATGGACCAGAAGAAACGGCTTGAGCATTTTAAGATCTTGATCCTCTCTAAAACCCAGCAAAAGATTCACCACCAAAAACAAACGGTCGAAATTTTAAAGGCGCGCATGAAAACCCACGACCCCTTGAAATTACTGAAACAATATCAAGAGCGCCTTTTGCGCATACATGACCACATCACCTCTTTAAATCCTAAAACAATACTAACTAAGGGTTACTGTATCCCCTTCGATAAAAGATCCAATCAGGTGATCCTTTCGGTAGAAGAGATTGCAGTTGGAGATGCAGTAGAATTTATTTTTCACAACGGTACTATAGGAGCGCACGTCGATGGAATTCGAAGCAGCCTTCAAGCGACTTGAAGAAATCTTAGAAAAAATGCAATCGGAAAACCCGTCATTGGACGAGTCGATCCGCCTTTATGAGGAG
>CAXNCP010000104.1:0-3683 GCA_964200935.1 Chlamydiia bacterium
GATTCCGTGTTCTGCCAGTCGCATGGCACTGGAAAGACCAGCTAGCCCACCCCCAACGACAATGACCTCATTTTCAATTGCCATACCCGTTAGCTCCTCAAGTTAATCCAGTAAGTTCCCCAAACTGCCGACAAGCCCATAAAGCCCAATAAAAACATCAGACCAAGACAAATTTTGAGCATGCGTCTTTGGGAAACCTGTTTGACCACAAGACCCCAAGTGATGGTGAATGCCCAGAGGCCATTGAATCCATGAAAGACCGCTGCCAGCACAAAGATGGTGTATAAAATCGCTTTTATGGGGCTTTTGAAGACATCCCTTACGTTCATCAACTGAGATGTACCAAAAGAATCGGTCACCAGTATGACCTGATCCTTCTCTAATGTTCGATAGGTGAGGCCATTATAATAATCCTGCATTTCGGTTAGTTTCCCTTTTTGCCTACCAAGCTCAAGAGCTTCTAAATTATAGGTTTTTTGATCCCCCTCAACCTCTTTGAGCCGCTGATCTACAAGGGCCTCTTGCCCCATCTCCTTGTTCAATGCAGATTTGTACTCTATAATACCCTCTTCGTTGTAGAGCGTAAAACCGAGTCGGTCCTGTAAAGAATACAAACCTTTGTCAAAATGGACACGAGTGAAAAATAGTCGCTTATTTCCCTCCTTGGCCTCAGCAGGGTAAAGATAGAAACGGAATAAGGCGACATGCAAAATGATACCAACAAGTAAAATCCATGCTGTCCAGCGCTGATACGTGTAAGCTCGGCTTCGGTTGTAAGGAAGGTGGGGCTTATACGTATCTTTTGATCCAAAAGAGTTAGATCGACCATAGATGGCCTTCTGAATCCCGATCACAGCATGGTATAAAATAGGGACGCCAATAAAGGTCACCTCGATCACTTGCAGATAGGGAAGATCATGGATTAAATTGACCATTCGGACAAATCCGGCACCATCATCCCCAAAAAATAGGGCCGCCTGAGAGTTTGTGAGCAAATGCTCAAACAAAAATATAACGATCAACAATCCCGTGAGGGAATGGAGCCTTGAAAGGATGAATTCTTTAGGAAGATTATTTTGACGCGGATCCATGGACACAACTTTTGAAGTTTTCTAAAATTTTTAGCTTTTTGAAACAAAAACCCCGTTTCTGTTTAGAAAAGCTTTAGTAGAGAAACTTGATTTTTTAACTGAAATTTCCCCTACAGCATTTGTCCTTTCCCATTAAACGTTGTTTAAGGGTTTTTTTGAAGTATTTTTACTCGAAAATATCGCTTCAAAATCGAAAAAGTTTTTTGCAGGCAGAAAATATCTCCTCTTCAACCTGTTTTTCGCTCAATCTCTTCAGTTCTGCGATTTTTTTCAAAATAAAGGGAATATAAGCTGGCTCATTTTTCTTACCCCTAAATGGGTCAGGTGCCAACCAGGGGGCATCTGTCTCGATGATCAACGAACTTAAAGGGGTGTTGGCTGCGATCTGCTGCATCTGTTTAGCATTTTTGAATGTAACCACCCCACTAAAAGAGAGGATGTAACCATGATCCAAAGCCCATTTTGCAACCGCTTCATCCCCTGCAAAGCAATGGAGTATCCCTTTTTTGACCGGATATTTTTCTACAAAAGCGATCAATTCTTGGTAGGCATTTCGGCAATGAATTGAGAGAGGAAGATCTAAGTCATTTGCAAGCTCGATATGTTTTTTGAAGTACTCTTTTTGAATATCTAAATGCTCTAAAGAGTGGTGAAGATCCAGACCGGTTTCCCCGATTGCGATGAGCTTTTTTTGTTCTGCTAATTCTACTACCCACTCAAAATGCCCTTTTTCTACTTCATGGGCATGGCAGGGGTGAATTCCGGCTACCGGGTAGGCGCTTGGAAACTCCTCAACAATTTTTAATCCCCTTTCGATATCCTCAACGCTGATGCAGATGTTAAAAACATGGTGCACACCATTTGCAAAAGCTCGTGATAGGACATCACGATAGTCCTCTTGAAGATGGCAATGTGTATCTATCATTGACAAGTTCCCATTTAGTGAATTAGGTTATACTCCTAGCCCATCAAGGGCGATGAAAGCCAAAACCAGGCACATTTTTTCTAAAACACCCATTTTTTAAAGTTTACAGGGGAAAAATGGTTGACCTTAAGCGAGGAGATTATGGCATCGATCTATATTTTTGTCAGCGCCTTTAAAGACTCGGACGGATTTGGAAAAATTATTTTCCTTCTTTTGTTTTCTCTCTCCCTAATATCCTGGTTTGTATTGATTTTCAAAGCGCGCCAGTATGCCAGAATCGAAAAAGAGATCGCCCTCTTCATGGAGAGTTTTGAAAAAAAAGATAGCTTTGTATTAGAAAAATCTTTCAACGAGCACCTGATCGATTCCCCTTTATTTGATCTCTATAAAAACTTCAAAAAATGTACGATCAATCTACTCGAAAGAAACAGCTCGCTCAATGGGGTAAAAGAGCACTTTTTGAGCCAATCGGATATTACCCTGCTCCAAAATTATCTCGATCAAAAGATTTTTTCTAAGTGTAAATTACTTGATAAAAACCTATTTGTGCTCGCCACCTCCATATCGCTAGCCCCCTTCTTAGGGATCTTGGGGACGGTTTGGGGTCTGCTTGTGAGCCTTAGTGGACTGGGGAAGGGTGTATCTGCTCTCTCCAATCAGGTTGTAATGAGTGGTCTCTCGACCGCTTTAGCCACCACCGTGATCGGCCTTCTCATCGCGATACCAGCCCTCATCGGATACAATTTTTTGAAGACAAAATTGAAAGATATCACCCAGCATATGTCCCAATTTACATCCCTTTTGATCCATGAAGTAGAGTTAGGCTACAGAAGAGACTGACCTGATGCGAAAAAAACTGTTCGATGAGATGAATGAAGATGCCGAGTTGATCAACTTGACACCCCTGATCGATGTACTTTTTACCGTCTTAGTCCTTTTTATTGTGATATCCCCCTTTCTCGACATCGAATCAGTTCAACTCCCACCAAAAGGATTAGAGGCGACGGGGCAAAGAAATAAACGGAAGATCCGTATCTTCGTCAATAAAAACGAACAAATCAAAATCAACGACACGTCAGTGAGCCTAAAGCAGCTTGGTGTTGTATTACAAGAACTTAAAAAAACATTCCAAAATGAGATTCCTGAGCTTTATCAGGATAAAAACTCCCCTTTTGGCACTTATTTGAATATAAAACATGCTCTGGAACAAGCAGGCTTTGAAGAAATGGATCTTGTGGTCCAACCCGAAGGATAGCCCCGAAAAAATCGCCTTTAAACGAGCCATACAGGTGCACCTTGTTTTCGTTTTATTGCTCTGTTTTGGGACTTTTTCTATCCCCTCGAACCGGGTAAAACAGCGGATGCGAATCCATTCAACCCATCTAGAGACCAAAAAAGTTTTAGACTCCAAGCAAAAAACTGTGCTCGACAAACCCTCTCAAACCACGCAGAAGGCGGTGCTGGATCGAAAGAAGAAAGAGACAAAACTCAGTAAAGAATCCACGTTAACACCAAAATCGACCTCAGAACAGGTGAAACCCTTAAAGCCACCCGCTTCGCAAAGGCTCAAGGAGCTCGATTCCAAATTGGAAAAAATCGAGAAAAGTTTTCAATCTCCACCTAAGGAGATCTTTGTTGCGGCTGAATCGACCAAGGAGACGTTTTTG
>CAXNCP010000105.1:0-3622 GCA_964200935.1 Chlamydiia bacterium
GCTGTGTTCCACCCCCATGACTTTTTTAAATTTCTCGGGGCTGGGCGCATTTTTCCCAGCATCCAAGGGGTCTTTGGGAGATGGATTGGAAATATTTTGCGGGTTAGACATGATATGCTTTAAATTTCAAAGGGTGTTTCTTTTAACAGTTAAAAGAAAAAAATTGAAAAAGCAATAGAGATGTTGATCCTGATAAAAAATGTCGACTACTTACTGCCAGGTTTGTACTTACGGGCTACGTGTATGGTGGTACCTATTTCGTCGGTTTCTTTGACATCAAAAGCCTCTTCTAACCGCTTCATCTCGACCTCCCAATCCTCCTTGTGGAGGCGAATTTTTTCCACGTCTTGACGTCGTTCATTTAGAAGCTTACGGGCTTTTTCTACCTCTTCAAACGCTTTTTTGACCTCTTTTTGCTGTTCGGTAACCTTGGCCTGCTCTTTTTTGAGCTTCTCTTCAACAACGACCTTGAGATAGCGCTCTTTGATGATGATCTGGTCGCTGGTGGTCCCTTGCTCCATTTCATCCATCATCTGGCGTATCTTATCGATTTTATGTTGCTTAATCAGCTCAAGATCCTTGATATACTGCTGAAGCTTTTGTTGTTCTTTTTCGAGGTACTCTTTTTTTTCTTTGAGATTTTTTTCCGCCTCTTCAAGCCGTTTTTTCTTGATTTGGTCGATTTCTTCGAGTGGATACTTAGGTTTTTTCACCTAAAAAGGGCCCTTAGTTGTTGAAGAGTTTCTTCATAGGTTGATTTTTCGGTGACACCTTGTTTTAAAAAGCGCTGCACCCGATCTATGTACTTGATCGCATAGTCGGCAGCTTTGTCTGAACCAGGTTTGTATTCGCCGATGCGGATTAAAAGTTCGTTTTTCTTGTAGTTTGCCAACACCTCACGAATCTTACCGATCAGCTCCATTTGTTCTTTGGAGCAGACATGGCTCAAGATACGGCTGGCTGAAGATAAAACATCGATGGCCGGATAGTGATATTGTCGAGCAAGTTCGCTCGATAAGATAATGTGACCGTCCAAGATCGAGCGCACTTCGTCGGAAACCGGTTCATTGAGATCATCACCAGCTACGAGAATGGTATAAAAAGCGGTGATTGAACCTTTGTCGGAGTTGCCGGATCGCTCCAAGAGTCTAGGTAAAGTTGCAAAAACAGAAGGGGTGAATCCCGCACGTGCAGGGGGCTCACCGGCTGCAAGGCCCACCTCTCTTAAGGCGCGGGCAAAACGGGTAACCGAATCCATCATCAAGATCACTTTTTTCCCCTGATTACGGAAATATTCGGCAATCGCTGTACCGACATATGCGGCTGTTAAACGCATCTGTGCCGCTTGATCCGAGGTTGAGACAATCACAACGGAGCGGGCCATCCCTTCAGGTCCTAAATCGTTTTCTAGAAATTCTCTAAGTTCGCGTCCCCTTTCACCAATCAGAGCGATCACGTTCACGTCTGCTCTTGCGTACCTTGCGATCATCCCAAGTAAAGTCGATTTTCCTCCACCGGCAGCAGCAAAAATTCCGACCCGTTGCCCTTCACCACAGGTTAAAGCTCCATCAATACAACGGATCCCGGTCGAAATAGGTTTTGTGATCATTTCCCTTTTCAAAGGATCTGGGGGTGCAGACATCACTGGGTAGGATTCATTGAGTATTAAGGGGCCCTTGACATCTTCATCCAAAGGGTTACCCAGACCATCCAATACCCGACCCAAAAGTTGTGGGCCCACTTTGATGTGCAGTGTAGTTTTTAGCGGAATCACCTCAGAGGAGGGGCCGACACCAACCATTTCAGACATAGGAGATAAAAACACTTCGTCTTTAGTGAATCCAACGACTTCGGCTAAAAGGGGTGGCCCCTGGCGCTTGATCATACAAATTTCCCCCATCTTAACTTCGGGGACAACTGCTTTGATCAGAAGGCCAACGATCTCGGTGATACGGCCGTTCATGGCCGTCAGCGAGATATCATCAAGCTGTTTAAAGACCGACTCAAAATCCATAAAAACAACTCGTCAAATTTGGACGTTAAAGAGAGTTTTGATCCCCTCGATCGCTTTGGATAATACAATCGATGAAAAATCAAGCTGTTGTTGTGCCCTATTGAGCTTAATTTGGGCTAGCAATAGATCACCGGGATTCATCGACTGCCCATTATCTGTATTTTTTTGGATGATGTTTTGTGCACTTTCGAGTTGTTCTTGGCCATCTCCAATGAGTGCGATGAATTTTGCTATGGGGTTTTGCTCTGTTTTTAAATTAGGAGGAGGGCCAGTGTCTACCCCCACCTTTTGGGCCGATTCTCTGATGTTGGTATGTGCATCTTCGAGTTTGCTGCGCAGTAGGAATTTTTGAGATGGTTTCAACTTGAGGTTTGGCGTATTGAGCTTTTGGTTCAAATCTCCCAGCTGTGTGGAGGTTGCTTTCATCTGCTGTTGAACCGAATCCATCGTTGGTGGACCACCGGGAGCTGTCTGAGGAGCTAGGGCCTGCATGGGTGTTGGAGATTGGGTCTGTTTTGAGGTAGGCCCCTCATTCATATAGTCGGCAAACGGACGCTTCCCCGCTTCAGAGGTGGTGTTCCGGTCGATGGGATTGAGACCTTGAACAGTAGAGGGGTCGGTGAGTTTTGAGGGGAGGTCGTTATCTGCCATAGTTTATTTTCTCTTGTGGCCCATTACGTCAGCTGGCGATGGGGGAGCTTTGAGGTATTTATCGTAAAACTCTTCGGTGTTTTTGGTAAGCTTACGAATTTCGGAGTCTTTCGAATGTTCATGTAAATTGTGAAGTAGATGAACCCCCTCTATCCCCATATCCGGACTAAATGTAAGAATTACACCATAAAGGGCTTTTGCAAACTCATGGTTAGGCTCTTTTTCGAGTGCTTTTTTGATTTGGAAGATTGCAGGCTGAAGCTCTAACTTCAATAGATGCATGTAAGCCAATCCAATTTTTGGCATCACGTTTTCGGGATCCAATAACTGTGCAGCCTTGAAAAATTTCACAGCGCTGTCTTCATCTTCGTGCATGATGGAGACAAAGCCTGCTTCCAGCAATAAAACAAAGTCTTCTTTAAATTTTTTGAGCGTTTGCGACATACAATATCCTCATTATCCACGCATGTTAGAGATGGAGTTTTTGCAGATTGCATTCATGGAGGAAATCACGTTAGAAAGAGAATCGCCGATCTGGGACAAATTTCCCATTTTGAATTGCAATAATAAAAATTTACCTGGCTGCATATTGGAGGTGTTTTTTGACAAGCTTAAGACCATTGCCGCAACTTTTTTTTGTGCATTGTTATACCTGGTAATCAGGTCATTAAAATGAATTGTTCCGTCGTCTGTACTCATACTAAGACCACCTAGTAGATTGTTTTAAAAGTTTTTCTAGAGCAACATAGCCGTGTAAAAGATGGCCAATATCGTCAAATTCAGATGGGTTTGTCCCTTGACGGACTAAACCTCTCAATTCCTGAATCCTTCTTTCGCATTTTTCGTGGATTTCGGCCCGTTTTTTCGGATCTTTGAGTTCTTTTTCCAAGTCAAACTTGAAAATTTCCCTTGCCGGTTTATTTTGTCCTAACATGGTCTAACCAACATTTCTTCATT
>CAXNCP010000106.1:0-3579 GCA_964200935.1 Chlamydiia bacterium
CAAAGAGATATTGTCCCACATCGGCAAATCGGAAAAAGATTTGTTTTGCAAGGCGATCGGCTCGGAAGAACCATTACAATTCCTTAAAGAAGAAAAGCTTGTGGGTTGGCAAATTGCCGAATTTCAGCGGGCTGAAAGAGAGCTCTTTATGGAAAAACGAAAAAATTATTTGCGTGTCGAATACGCAGAAGACTATAGACCAGGTGTATGAAGAAAACCCTAATCATTGTTGAATCCCCGACTAAAGTTAAAACCCTCGAGAAGTTTTTAGGCAAAGAATATGTTGTCGACTCTTCTGTAGGACACATCATTGATTTACCGCAAAAAGGGTTAAACATTGATATTGAAAATGACTTTGCCCCTAATTATGTCCCGTTGCCTGCCAAAAAAGAGGTGATCGAGCGGTTGAAAAGGGAGGCCAAAAAAGTCGATCAAATCCTTTTGGCCACTGACCCTGACCGCGAAGGGGAGGCGATCGCCTGGCATATCGCGTCTATTTTGCCAAAGATTCCACATAAAAGGGTCACCTTCAACGAAATCACAAAAGGGGCCGTTTTAGAAGCTCTAAAGCACCCAAGAAAAATCGATGATGATCTGGTAAACGCGCAACAGGCACGTCGGATTTTGGATCGTTTGGTCGGTTACAAAATTTCCCCCATCTTGATTAGAAAAGTCAAAGGGACAAAAAGTCTGTCGGCCGGTCGAGTCCAGTCGGTGGCGCTAAAATTGATTGTTGAAAGAGAGGAGGCGATTGAGGCCTTCAAACCAGAAGAATATTGGAATCTGGCCTCTATTTTAGACGCAAAAAAAGAATTTAAGGCTTCTCTTTGGTCGATCGATGGAAAGAAGGTTGAGCGCTCAATCCAGAATGAGGCGGCAGCGACAAAAATCGAGAAAGATCTTTTAGGCTGTACCTATGTTGTCTCTAAAATTGAGCGGCGTGAAAGGACTCGCAATCCGGCCCCCCCATTTACGACATCCACTTTGCAGCAAGAGGCTTCTCGCCACTACGGATTTTCGTCGACTAGGACGATGCAGGTAGCTCAGGGACTTTATGAAGGTGTCGATTGTGGTGAAGAGGGTGCGGTTGGTCTGATCACCTATATGAGAACCGACTCCCCAAGAAGCTCTCCCGAGGCGATCAAAGAGGCAAGAGACTGGATCAAAAAACAGTACGGCGAAGAGTATTTGCCAAAGACTGCAAATATGTATCAGGGGAAGAGGGCGGCTCAGGATGCGCATGAAGGGATAAGACCTACAAGCGTCACAAGAAGACCCGAGGATATCAAGCGCTATTTGTCGATCGATGAGTTCAAGTTATACCAGCTGATCTATCGACGGTTTTTAGCATCTCAGATGGAGCCCGCTATCTACGATACGGTAACAGCTCACATCGATACGAATAAAAAGTATGAGATGAAGGCTACCGGCTCACAGATAAAATTTCAGGGATTTTTGGCCCTTTATGAAGAAAAAGAGGATGAGGAAAAAGAAGAAGAGCGCATATTGCCTCCCCTTGAGGAGGGGCAAAAACTTAAGCTTGTAAAAGTGACAAAAGATCAAGCTTTCACCAAACCTCTTCCTAGATTTACCGAAGCTTCCCTAGTTAAGGAATTGGAAAAATTAGGGATTGGCCGACCATCTACGTATGCCGCGATCATGAATAAGATCCAATCTCGGGACTACACGACGAAAGAGAAAGGATCCCTTAGACCTACCGAGCTTGGAAGGATCATCTCTCGGATGCTATCGGACAATTTTACCCAGATCATCGATGTGAGTTTTACTGCCCACATGGAAGAGGATCTTGATTCGATTGCAGAGGGGAAACTAGACTACAAGCGATTTTTAAAAGAATTTTGGGATGTATTTTTTCCGATTGTTGAGGTCGCAGAAAAAGAGGCCCATGTTCCAAAAGAAATGACCGAAAAAATTTGCCCAGAGTGTGGAAAACATCTGCAAAAGATTTGGGCACGCGGTAAATACTTTCTAGGATGTAGCGGCTATCCCGATTGCAAATACACCGCCCCTCTTGAAGAGATGGTGATCGAAAAAGATCAATATGATCCCTCGTTCGATTGGGATCAAGATTGTCCAAACTGTGGCAAAAAAATGATCGTTCGTAATGGGAAATTTGGGATCTTTTTGGGTTGTTCCGGATATCCCGATTGTAAAACTATCATCAATATTCCTAAAAAAGGGTCGGAAGGGGAGACAACTGATGAGAAATGTCCGGCGAAAGGGTGCCCCGGCATGCTTAAAAAACGGATGTCTCGTTACGGCAAACCCTTCTTTTCTTGTTCAACTTACCCCGAATGTGACGTCATCGGTAACTCTGTTGAGGAAATTCAAGAAAACTACCATGGGCGCGCCCGCACAAAAGCCGTACCCAAAACTGGTGGGGGTGGCGCTAAGGGAAAGCAAAAGCTTTCCAAAGAACTTCAGGTGCTCACTAAAGAGGATAACTTGACAAGGGGCGAGGTGACCAAAAGGATATGGGCCTACATCAAAGATAACAATTTGCAAGATCCTAAGAACAAAAAAATGATCATTCCAGACAAAGTCCTTCAGCCTATTTTAGGCAAAGAGCCGGTTCATATGCTTAAGTTAGCTGGTGCCTTAAGCCGCCATTTTGTTTGAAAAACCCACAATGTTAAATAAATTTTTAAAAAACCCTAGGTTTTCCCGGGGTTTTTTTATTTTTTAATCGATAAAAATTTTACCTTGAAAGCACACTTCTTGAGATTGCTTTTAATTCAAAAGTATGGGATACTCTACTCACCTTACGCACTGGTAGCTCAGTTGGATAGAGCGCATGGCTACGAACCATGAGGTCTGGGGTTCGAATCCCTACCAGTGCATTTTTCTTTTATGCAAATTATAGACAAAATTCTAGGGCCCCTTGAGACAAGGACACTTCTGCTGATTTGTCCTGTAACTTTAGAGTCTATATTAATTGACCCCTCCTTCTATAGCCATCACTATTTTTCCCCAATCATTCAGGAAAAAAACCTTTCATTAAAAAAAGTTTATTTAACCCATTCCCACTACGACCACATTGTCGATATTGCAAAATTCAAAGACATGGGGGCCGATATTTTCGTACACCCGCTCGATAGCCAAAACGTGATCGCTCCAGGATCGGACGGATTGCGCGCACTCAAGGTGATCGAGGGTGTTCATGACCCAAAACTTTTCAGGGAAGGGGATGTGGTGAGTTTTGGACAAATTCAAGGGGTGGTGATTGAGACTCCGGGCCATAGCCCGGGATCGTGCTGCTTTTATTTTCCCGATCAAGAGGTTCTTATCAGTGGGGATACTCTATTCAAAGGGGCCATAGGTCGTCTTGACTTACCGACTGGCCAGCCGGATAAAATGGGTGCCTCTCTAGAAAAACTCAGAAAGTTACCAAAAAAAACAGTGGTCTATCCAGGCCACGGACCAAAAACTACCATCAGGGAGGAATTATGACATCACTCATTGGTCATGAAGCGCCAAATTTTGTAGCTCAAGCTGTAAAGAATGGGGATATCATCGATGTACAGCTTAAAGATTACCGTGGAAGGTTTGTTGTCCTTT
>CAXNCP010000107.1:0-3535 GCA_964200935.1 Chlamydiia bacterium
CCTATCGTTTTTTCAACCACCTGGGCCTTTGAAATATTACTAGACATCGTTGTTGACGGGATTGGAAATATTCTTTATGGAAAGGTTATGAACGCAGAATCAAAAAAAAAGAGCCATTCTTTTCGAGAAAAGCAGCTAACTATGTCTAAAGAATTTGAAGAGGATCTTTTCACCATGGCTCATCCTTGGGCCAAAAGTTGCAAAAAAATCAAGCGAGTTTTAGAAGATTTTTTTAAAAATAGTTGAATAAAAGGACGAAATTGTTTTAAAAAAAAACTAGATCTCTGCCTCCATTTTTTTGATTTTAATTTTTTTGATTTTAACCAAGAGATGATTTTGAATTTTAGGTTCAAAATTTAAGCGGCAGGGGTAGTGAAAAAAACGTTAGGATTTTTATGCAAATAACTAGTACTTTGAATCCGTCTCAAATCATTGAGAATTTGTTGACACCAGGCCATAACCGCTTGAATGAAGACATCCAGAGGATTGCTAGAAGTTCGATTTATCGTCCGACTTTAGATAAGTAACCAGCTGCCGAGGCACACACTATCGATTTCACTGCATCACCCAAGATGAAGGGGAAAAATCCTAAAGAAAACCCCTGAGGAATTCCAAGGAATAGCGCTAAGCCTAGAGCCCCTAATAAATCTAATAGGCAGGATAATAATAAAAAGCTCGCGGTAACCCCGACCCCCCTTTGTTTCAACGTTGAAGCTAAAACAGCTACAACAAAATAACCAAAAAGATATCCGAAAGATGGTCCAAAAAGCCCCTGGCAAAAGCTTTTGGCCGTAACTAAAAATGAGTGTTCGAACGCACCGAAAACCAAAAACAGGATTAAAGCAAAACAGGTCCTTTTTGATCCCATGATCCATGCAATCATAATCACCAACTGTGGTCTCAATGCGATCGGAATCGGATTCATAGGCATAAAAACAGAAATTTTTCCTAAAAATCCAATCAATAGAGCTAAAAAGAACACCTTAGCAAGCTCGTGGGCATAATCCCAAGGTAAACGAATCGCCTTTTCCATCAATCACCCTCATATTTTGAGAAAACAAGAGACACATTGTGCCCGCCAAACCCAAACGAGTTCTTCATGACGGCACGTATCGTTTTTTGCTGCGCTATGTTAGCGGTCATATCAAAATCTCCCACCTCATCGATCGGCTCGTTGAGATTGATTGTTGGGGGAATTTTTCCAGTCCGCATCGCCATAATCGCGAGTATCGCCTCAAATGCTCCAGATGCACCAAGACTATGTCCATGCATCGATTTTGTTGAGCTGATATGGAGCGATTTTTCACAACCTTTGTAAACTTGCGAAATAGCAAGCATCTCGCTGATGTCACCTTGAAATGTTGATGTCGCGTGCGCATTGACATAACCTATCTCTTGGGGACGCATATTTGCATCTTCGAGCGCTAATTGCATCGAGCGGATAGCACTCTCAGCCTTTAGATCAGGCAACACAATGTCATAGGCATCGCAGGTGGTCGCTCCCCCTCTGAATTCTGCTAGTATGGGCGCTCCACGCTTGATTGCATGTTCATACGATTCAACAACCAAAACCGCAGCCCCGGAGCTCATCACAAACCCCGAGCGTTGTTTATCAAATGGTCTCGATGCACCGGAAGGGTCTCCCTCCCAATGTGAAAGGGCTCTGCAAGCAAAAAAACCTGAGAATCCCGGTATCCCCATCGCAGCTTCAGAACCCCCTGCAAGGACAAAATCTGCTTTACCCAATTCGATCAATTCTTTAGCTGCTAAAAGGGCGTTACTTGAAGTTGCACAAGCGGTTGAGATATCATAGCACGGACCCTTGAGGCCAAACTCAATTGCAACCCTTGCCCCTGCCATATTGACGATCGAGTGAGCGATGAAAAAAGGGCTGATCTTATTGTATCCTTCAAGTGTGAGGTACATGTTGTTTTCAATCGTAGAGAGACCACCCATTCCTGATCCGATCAAAACAGCTCCTCGAGTCTTATCGATTTTGTCTTCAAAAGGAAACATCGCAGCATTTTCAAGGGCAATTTGTGAAGCAATCAAGGCATATTTCATGAAAGGGTCAAGCCGACGAATCTCTTTTTTTTCGATATTCGGCAAATATTGTTCGATTGGAACCTCCACAGGAGGAGCTCCAACCGTACGTTTGAACGGTTTTTCCGGTGGGAACACCTGAATTTCCCTGATCGAGCTGATCCCTTGAACCACCTGCTCGAACACCTCTTCGGTATTGCTTCCGTATGGAGAAACCATCCCCATACCTGTAATCACAACCCTTTTTTTACTCACTTGGCCTCGATCTTTAAATCTACGATTTTTCCCCCTTTCCAAAGAGCCTCAAGGTCATAAAACTCTCTTGTATCAGGAAGAAGGATATGAACAATCAATCCTACAAAATCCAAAACGATCCATCTACCGTCTTCATAGCCTTCAGAATATGTGGGCTTTTCTTTCATCAATCGCAGTTGATCCTCCACTTCCCGAGCCAAAGCTTTGACGTGCTTATCTACGTTTCCCGTAGCAATAATCACATAGTCAGAGAGCCCCGAGACAGCTTTGACATCCACGCACAGAATGTCGGAACCTTTTTTATCGTATAATGCTTGAGCAACCAGTCGTAGTTTTTCTAGATCCATATGGGCATAGACTATACCGATTTTGTGTTAAATCCGTCTATAATGAATTTGAATCACAAAATTTTTTAAGATGATTTTCAAAGATTGCCCACCTAACCAAAAAGGAAATCAGAAAAAAGCTTGAAGAGTTTTTAAGGCAAAACATCTGATGAACGGTCTAAGGGCTCTTTTTAGATGAGGACCTCCTCAGAAGAGTTTTTTAGAACGTTTACTTGAGCAAAAGGGAAATCAAGAAAAAGGGTTAAAGAGGTTTTTGATGCAGTATTTCCAAGGAGAGATCTATGAGTACTTTCTGGATGAAAGCTTCTTGGGAAAAACTTTCAAGGTCGATCTGTTCAAAATAGTCTAAACGTTTGAAAAAAGTGAATTGCCTTTTGGCATAATTACGATTTGCCTGCTGCAGCTCCTCAAGCATTTTTTCAAAGCTAAGCTCCCCTTTTAGGTACTTCAAAGGTTGTTGATAAGCGATCGCTTTTTTTGCGTTGAGATTGGTTTCTATCCCTTTTCTGACCAATGCTTCGACCTCTTCTAAAAGGCCATTTTCACACATGAATTTAGCACGATGATTCAATCGCTCGTAAAGGACGTTTCTTGGGCGATAGATAAAATAGGCTTTGGGCACCAATTCTTTACAGTTTCCTGTCTTGATCTTCTCTTTGAAATCGGAAACTTTTTTTTGTGTTGTCACAAGAATTTCATTGGCACGCAAAATTTTATGTCGATCATTGACGGTGATAGTTTGGGCATATTTTGGATCTTTTTTTTCTAAAAGGGCGTAAAGCTCTTTTGTTTCTAAAATCTCTAGACGGGCCCGTACGGAGGTGTTGGATGGGGGGGTGTTTGCTATACCTTCAAAAAGGGCTTGGAAATAGAGGCCTGTCCCGCCGGCA
>CAXNCP010000108.1:0-3495 GCA_964200935.1 Chlamydiia bacterium
ATGTAGGCAACAAACGTTTTTATCCATTTGGCGTACCAGATTATTTTGTGGCTCATGGCTCTTACCAAGAGCTCATGGAAGAAATCGGCCTCACCCCTCCAGCGATCGCTCAGTCGATCTCTAAAATGGTGCGTCCCGATTCGCCCTAAGTCGGATCTTTCTTCAAAGAAAATCGCATTCATCGTAATCTTTGATAAATAGGATATTTATGAAGAAATCTCTTTGCCTTGTGCCAACCCACTACAAATCTTCTACAGTAGAAATAGCACGAGAGCTAGCCAACATGTTGAAGCAGCTTGACTTTGCCATTTTTGTGGAGGAGGGCTTTCAAGAGGTGGGTGTCCCTGCAATTGTCCCCTTTCAAAAGATCGATTATTTTGTTCTGATCGGCGGAGACGGCAGTTTTGTCGCAAGCGCCAGAAAATACTTACCCTGGAACGCCCCTTTTATTGGAGTCAGCGCAGGACATCTGAATTTTCTTGCAGACACCAGTATCTCCTTAGCTTTGCTAGATTTTAAGCAACTTTTAGAAGACCATGTAGAAATAGAAGAGCGGGTGGTTTTAGAGTGCACCATGCCGAATAAAGAGACCTTTATAGCAATCAACGATATCGTATTGCACCGCGGGGTGAATCCCGGCATCGTCGAATTATCCGTTTTTTCAAATGATGAATTCATTTGTGATTATCTTTGCGATGGGCTCATCCTCTCGACACCAACAGGCTCTACCGCATATTCTCTGTCTGCTGGAGGGCCGATTGTTTACCCAGAGGCAAGAACATTGACGATGGCGAGCATTTGCCCTCAGTCCTTAGCTTACCGCCCAATCGTTTTACCTGCCGACATTGCGCTCGAAGTCCAATATCTCACCAACCAAAAACCGATCCAAGTCTCTGTAGACGGCCAAATCAACCGTGAATTACAACCGATGGAGAGGATACTCGTAAAATCATCCTCGATGAAACTCAAGATGGTGAAATTGAAAGGGCACTCCTACTGGATCAAGTTGAGCCAAAAACTCGGCTTAAAAGTTAAAAGCCGCGCGGATCAACCCGGATAAATGAAAGGTTTTCTTTGATTATCGAAATCTACATTTATTCGGTCGGTAAAAACAAAGAGAGCTGGTTGACCCTGGCGCTGGCAGAATATGAAAAAAGGTTAAAAACAGCTGCAAAAATCCACTGGGTCCTCTGCAAAAATGACTCAGAGTTAGAAAAACAGGTGGGCCTCGAAAGCGGATGGATCGCCCTTGATCCAGAGGGTAAAACTTATACCAGTGAGGCCTTTTCCTCGTTTCTTCTAAAACAAGTAGAGACAGACGGAAAAAAACTTGTCCTAGTGATTGGCAGTAGCGACGGCTTAACCCCTTTTTTAAAAGCCAAGGCAAAGTCGCTCCTTTCCCTTTCTAAGCTCACATTCACCCACCAAATTACAAGACTGGTTCTCATAGAGCAGCTCTACCGGGCGATTGAGATCGGGAAAAATTCACCCTACCATAAATAAAAAACACCCCCGATTTTGGGGGTGCCAGGCTTCAAATCCTATAGGTTTTTTTAATAGCTGGATCGGTGCAAAGATGTTTTTCCGCTAAAGCTTTTGTATAACCAGATTCCGTAGGAGAATACGATCGGCAACCCAATTGCTACCACAATCAATAAAAGGGTTAATGTAGTTGAGGATGAACCTGAATTGTATAAAGTAATTGTGTGCTCAGGGTCAGTGGTAGAACGGACCATATTCGGAAAAAAGCCGATTGTAGCCAATCCAAACAAAGTGATGATATTCAGTCCAGAATAGACAAAAGCCCATCCATCTCTTCCACGACGCATCGCCTCGTAACAAAGGTAGGTAAATACCAATACCAGCACCGGAAAAACATAATAAATCAAGTGATCATCATATCTCTGATACATCTCATGTACGTCGATCTCCATCGTAATCGAGGATATGAAATAGGCGATCAGATAAGCGACCATGTAAAACGGGATCGCTTTTTTGACTCTATCATATAAAGCACCCTCTGTCTTGAGAAGCAAAAAGACACCACCGTGGATAGCGAAAATTGTGATCCCCATAATTCCAATATTGATCGGAAATGGTCTCAAAAAAGAGCCAAAATCCCCGGTAAATAATGTAGAACCCTCAATATAAGTAAAGGGTACGCCGGTCACCATCGAGCCCAGAAGGAGGCCTGCGCCGAATGTGATGATCGTAGATGCGATACCAAAAATAGAGTCCCAGGCGACGCGCCACCTGATACTTTCAACTTTTGAGCGAAATTCAATTGAAACGGCCCTAAGAATGATCCCAAAAAGCATGATCATAATCAACGTGTAGTAGATCGAACAGATAGCTGCGTATGCTGGGGGAAACCCAGCAAATAGCCCCCCTCCAATAACGATCAACCACACCTCATTTCCATCCCACAAGGGTCCGATCGTATTCAACATGATCCTGCGCTCTTGATCCGATTTGCCAAGATACATCAAGCTCCCAACACCAAGATCAAACCCATCCAAAAGGATGTACATCATCACAGCGATACAAACGATCAGATACCAAGCGAGTTCAAGATATTCGTTCATACTTTTGTCTCCAATTTCGTCCAAAGATCCGTGTCTTCTTGATGTGTTCCACCAACAGGATCGGGACCATGCTGAATTTTTTTATCCAAAAGGAATATAAATAGTGCAAACAGCAGGGCAAACATCAGGGAGAACATCGTCAATGAACCCATGATCTGCTGACTAGATACCGAAGCGTTCGTCACACCCTCTTTGGTCCGCAAAAGCCCCTGCACAACCCAAGGTTGTCGCCCAGCCTCCGCCGTCATCCAGCCAGTCATATTCCCAATGTAGGGCAATAAAATCGCCACAACACAAGTTCTCAAACACCACTTTGAGTCCTCTAACCTTTTTTTCCGATAAAGCCAGCCGGCCCAAAGGATAATCAAAACCATCATCCCCCATGAGGCGACCATGATATGGTATGTTTGGAAAACAAGTTGCACATTCGGGCGGTCCTCAGGATTCGGGGCGAGCTCTTTTAACCCTTTGACCGGTTCTTTGAAGTTTTCATTGGCCAAAAAGCTCAGTACACCCGGTATTTTTAAGCCATAAACTTTTTCATTTTTCTCATCGACATACCCAAATAAAGAAATCGCAGCGTACTCTTCCGTTTCATAGATCCCTTCAAGAGCTGCAAATTTGACCGGTTGATTTTTATAAACTCCGCGAGCTGTTGAATCGGCCGAAATGAACTGAACTACCAACATGATCGCTAGAAATATGATCGAAATTTTTAAACAGATTTTGGCAAAAATCTCGTGACGTCTTTTGAGTACATAATAGCTAGAGACGCTTAGCACTAAAAAACCACCAAGCACCCAGCATCCGATCAGCACATGAGCTATGCGGTCAAGAGTCGAGGGGGTAAAATAGACTTTCCAAAGATCGACAACAACTGCCCGTCTGTTCATGCCACTTCCGATGATTT
>CAXNCP010000109.1:0-3409 GCA_964200935.1 Chlamydiia bacterium
GAAGGCCAGCCGTCATTTGTGTGTCTGTAAATCCGGGACGCACAACGTTGACACGCACATTCCTTTTTCCAACCTCCAGAGCCAATGATTTGGCCATCCCCTCAACCCCTGCCTTACTCGCAGCGTAATTTGCCTGACCGGCATTTCCCCTTGCAGATACGGAACTCAAATAAACAATCGACCCCGACTGTTTTTTTAGCATATCTGGCAAAAAGGCTTTGGTGATCCAAAAAGGAGAGTAGAGGTTTGTCTTTAAAACCGCATCAAAATCTTCATCTTTCATCCTCAAAAAAAGGGTGTCCTTGCAGATGCCGGCATTCAAAACCAATACATCCACTGCCCCCACGTTTTGATGCAAAACATCAATCGCTCCCCTCTCTGAGGTATCTAAACAATGAAATTTTAGCCGATCGTTTTGTTGAGCAATTTTTTCACCCGCCTCTCGATCACGCCCAGTAAAGTGGATATCGCAATTTTCATTTTCTAAAAATCGCTCCACAATCTTTAAACCAATCCCTTTCGTTCCACCCGTTACGAGAACACGCATACTTCAAACTCCTTGAGGTCCTTGACCGTGTTGATCGATCGGATTTCAGCCTTGATATTTTTTTCTACTAAACCTTTTACCACAGTACCCGGGCCTAACTCCAAGAACGGACCCTTCCCTTCCAATTGAATCACCGATTCTCTAAAACAAACGCTCTGGATCAGCTGTTTTGAAAGGAGATCCTGGATCCGTTTAGGGTCATTTTCCGGTTTTGCAGTTGCGTTCATGATGATTTCAAATTTTGGAGTTGAAAAAGGTGTGTCGTCCACAATCTCTTTAAAAGCGCGATATGCATCCATCATTAAGGGGGAATGAAAAGCCCCTACAACATCAAGCAAAACTACCCTTTTTGCCCCGTTTTTCTTTAAATTTTCTATCGACAGATCGATATCGTCCATGCTACCGGAAATCACCGTCTGCAGTAGGGTATTCAGGTTAGCCATAGAGGCTGTCCCCACTAGATGAGGGGCGATTTGCTCTACAGTCAAACCAAGGACTGCAGCCATCTTTCCCGGGTGAGCCATGGCACAGGCTTGCATCAGCTCACCCCTTTTTTTCACCAGGCGTACCCCATCGGAAAAATCAAGACACTCAGCAACTGTTAATGCGCTGTACTCCCCTAAGCTCAACCCGATTCCAAAAGAAAATTCCAGCATCGGGCAGATCTCTTTTAGTACCCTATAAATCCCGACCGTTGTCGTGTACATCGAAAGCTGACTCTTATCGGTATCGCTCAACGCCTCATTTGTCCCTTCGTAGATCCAGGAGCGGATCGGCAAGCGGGTCAGATCTTCAGCCTCTTCCATCGTTTGACGAAAGATCTGAAATTGATCATGAAAATCTTTGCCCATCAGGACAAATTGGGCCCCCTGGCCCTGTGTCAAAAGGATATGCTTCATAAACTTGTAAAAATTGCCCCCGCATAAGTAAATCCGGCCCCAAAAGCTACAGACAAATATCGTTGATTTTCTTTGTGAGGAATGGATTGCAAAAGGATAGGGATCGATGCTGCGGATGTATTCGCCGTAAAATCAATAGTGGTCGGGATTTTTTCTGTCGGTACGTTGAATCTTTTTTGGATATTTTGGATGATCCGCATATTGGCCTGATGGAACACGAGATGATCAATATCCTCGATTGCGATTTTCTCCTGGTCGAGAAGGGTCTCAATCGTCTCTACACCCCTTTGAATAGCCGTCTTAAAAATCTCCTGACCCGACATTTTCATTCTACCTTCTTGAGGGATAAAAAGTGCCTGGTTGAGCTGGCCGTCCAGTCCTAAAATGATCCGGTCAATTCTAAGACCTGCCCCCCCTGCCCGAATCACAGACGCCCCCGCACCGTCGCCAAATAGGATCACAGTCGAGCGATCTAAAGGATCGATCACCTGGGTCATTTTTTCACAACCGACCAATAAAATATTCTGGTACATCCCCGATTCGATATAAGCCTTGGCGACACTCAATCCATATAAATATCCGGAGCAAGCGGCCGAAATATCCATAGCCGGGGCTTTGCATCCCTTAAGCTTTGACTGGATCAATGCTGCTGTAGAGGGCAAGGGTTGATCTGGTGTCATTGTAGCAACCAAAAGAAGGTCTATCTGTTCCGCCTGAATACCCGCTTTTTCTAAAACATTTTGTGCTGCAATCAGCCCCATGTCGGAGGTGGACATCGAGCTATCTGCCCACCGCCTTTCCCTAATCCCTGTGCGCTCAAAGATCCAGGCATCGGACGTGTCTAAGTAGCTTTCAAAATGCGTGTTTGAAACACGATTGGGAGGTAAATAAGCTGCACTGGCAACAATAGTAGCTGGTTGGCGAATCATCGTATCTTGTCAATTCTAGTAAAAATCACGTTAAAAAGGAAGTTTGAATCCTCTTTTTTGAAATAGAGCCCCTTCATGACCCTGTTTCTGTTCAAAAATAGGGAGTTTAACTACCTAACATTTCAAAAAAATCGGAGTTTTTTTTGAAAAATCTCTCCGAAAAACCCTAAAAAAAAATAAAGCGGGCATCCAAAATTTATATGCAAAGCCGAATTCAAAGCAAACGCAAGAAAACAAAAAGAACATGTAAATGAAAAGTTAAAGCTCTCGTGAAAATCAAAAAATATATATCCCCTTTTTGCGCAATTTTTCTCTCTCAACTCATCGCTAGCTTGTATACTTAAATCAGCCAAGAGCTTAAAATTAAGAAATGCGTTACCCAGACCCTTTGCTCCATCTTGTGGCACACTTACAAAAACTTCCCGGTATTGGCCGCAAAACAGCCGAAAAATTTGCCTTTCATCTTTTAGATTGGGAACTCAAGGATCTTCAAAACCTTTCAAATGCCATCACCGCAACCAAAGAGCGGCTGGTCAAATGTATCACATGCAACGGGCTTCATGACAAAAAAACCTGCCCTTTTTGCAACAGCGAACAGAGGAAAGGGGGGAGCCTCTGCATCGTATCCAGCCCCAAACATATTTACGCGATCGAATCGACCCATCTTTTTGAAGGGGTTTACCATGTCCTTTCTAAATTGATTTCCCCCATGGAAAACCGCTACGTTGATGAAAAAGAGCTACAAGCGATCATCGGTAGAATTGAGCAGCATCAGATTCAGGAGGTGATCATCGCCTTAGACGCCACTCTGGAGGGAGATGCCACAGCCCTTTACCTTAGACAACACCTCAAAAATCTCCCTGTCCAAATTTCCCGGCTAGCCCACGGACTGCCGATCGGTGGATCCTTAGAATATGTAGATGAAGAGACGCTCCATCTGGCATTGAGAGGGCGCGTACAAATTTAGTCTGATCCCTTTCGCCATCTGGATTGCCTGATTTCCAATGCAACCTATAAAAAGAGGGGACAGATGG
>CAXNCP010000110.1:0-3308 GCA_964200935.1 Chlamydiia bacterium
TTTACATCAATGTCATAACCTAAGATGTGGATGGAAGTATCCCTAAAAATGGTCGAAATTTCGATCCCAGTACCTAAGAAAACCCCTTTTTTTTGAGCATAGCCCAAAACATCTCTAGTATAGGCGTCGACTGTGTCATGATCGGTAAAGCTAATACCAGGTACACCACGATTAAAAGCCTCATCAATTAACTCAAAAGGGGTTAATTGACCGTCGGATGCTGTAGTGTGGGTGTGCAGGTCGTAAAACATGGGATTACTTCTAGTTCCAGATCTATTCCGGTCTTAATTTTTACCTCATAACGGACACGCTCGACGAGATCAAGAACATTCTGAGCAGTTGCGTTATGATTATTTTCAAAAAAGTTTGCGTGTTTTGAAGAAACTTTAACACCCCCTATTTCTAGCCCCTTTAAGCCACACTGATCAATTAATTGGCCCGCAGAAGCCCCTTTTGGGTTTTTAAACATACACCCAGCAGTGGGTACAGTATAAGGTTGTGTATCAAGCCTTTTCTTGAGGATCGATACCCTTTTTTCCTCGGCCTTTTGATCCTCATAGACCTTAAAGGTCAAGGAGACAATCACCTCTTTATTTCCCTTAAATGGGCTTGTGCGGTAGCCAAATTCTAAATCTCCTCGGCTATAACGGCAAAAATTACCAAAAGGATCGATCGTCTCTACTTCCAAAAGGACATCACTAACCTCTTTTTGTTGAGCTCCAGCATTCATCACCACACAGCCACCAACAGTACCTGGTATTCCGGAAAAAAATTCCAGGCCACCATAGCCCATTTTCGAGACTTTCTGGGACAGGTACGAGGCATTCACCCCTGCACCAACCTCCACTCGATCTTCTTTGAGCAGTACCCCCCCAATCCGGTTGACTACAAAAACTGCGTCAATACATCCGTCACCTAGAATCAGATTCGAGCCCTTACCAATTACAAAAAGGGGTAAATTCTGCTGTTGGCTGAATCGGATGCACTCTAAAAGGTCTTCGACCGTATGGACAACCGAAAAAAATCTTGCTATCCCTCCGACCTTTATTGTCGTGTAGGGGCTAAGAGACTGCCTCTCTTTGATGATAGAGGGTATCCATGATGGCGTTGACATAACCGGCTCCCTCCTTACTCCCATACTTTTTAGTTAAGCGGATCGCTTCTGCTATAGCAACTTTTTCGGGAATTTCGGCGTCATAAAGCATCTCGTATGCGCAAAGCTCTATAGCAACTTTTTCTGCTTTTGTGATCCGTTCAGCATCATACTCTTTAGAGGTTTTTTGGATCGCTTCGTCGATTTTTCCCACTTGAGGTAAAATTTTTTCATAGCGGCTGAACGCTTCTAAAACATTTTTTTTAGTCGTCTTATGAAAATGCATTAAAGATTTTACCAGAAGCTCTACCTCATCAGTAGAATCGGGTCTTGCAAATAAAAAATGGTAAACGATTTCTCGGAATTTAGATTGATTGAGAGACATCCGACAAGTATACCCGATCGTTTTTCTCAAGACAAGATTTTTGTACCCTTCAAAAAACAGATAAAACCTTTTTTAATCCTATTGAGAATGAAATAGTGCATAAAACGATTCCATGAGGTGCTTTTTCTTGATATGCATCGTTTCAGCCCTTGCCCCCTCTAATGTCCAGAGCAGCGTATCTTGGTTTAAACGGTGCATCACCACTTCAGCATTTTCCAAATCGGTAAAGGAATATTTTTCATCAAAATTTTGCACCTCTTGGTGCAATTCTGAAAAAGGGCGGGTAAAATCGGGAAATTGAGCTTTTTGTTCAGCAAACCCCTCTAAAAAAAACTTTTTTACGCGAGATAAAATGGTAGGCAGCAAAGGGGATACCGAGGTGGCCAGCAAGATGAATTTTATAAAAGGGGGATGCTCCTCTAAAACCTTGAGAAGTGCATTTTGATGCACAGGCAGCATCGTATCGACCTGGTCGAGGACAAAATAGCGGAAAGGTTCCTCGAATGGGACCAGGCTGGCCTCATGAATCAACATCCGGATTGTCTCCATCGAGTAGGTTTTTGATCCACTTTCTACTGTAAAAAACATCAGGTCGGGGTGATCTATAGCCTTTCTTTGTAATAAAGAACGGCAAAACCCCCCTGCCTCCTCCAAAAGCAGATCTTTTTTTTGACCCACTAACAAAAGGGGGGATTGCAAGGGGTTTTGTTCTTTTAAACGCCTAAAAATTGGATTCAATGGAACCTCTAAGATATCCTTCCATCAGTTTTGTTACCTGATCAATCGAATGGTTAGAGGGGATAATTTTAATCCTATTTGGATCGCGCATACATACTTTTAAATAACGCGCTAATACGTTCTCCATGTACTCCATCGAGCGGGACTCGATCTGATCAGAGTGTGTCCGATTCTTTCTGCGATTGATTGCCGTTTCTAAAGGAATATCAAAATAAAAAGTTAGATCGGGCTTGAGTCCACCAGTTGCAAAATGGTTCAAGGTATCTAGAATTTCAAAAGGATACTCCAGTTGATAGGCAAGAGTTGAATCGATAAAGCGATCGCAAAGTACGATTTTTCCTGCCTCCATAGCCGGAACAACAACCTGACGCAAATGCTCTGAACGATCAAGCATGAACATCAAAACCTCAGAACGCTGATTCTTCGCTCCTTCTTCGAGCAAAAGGGATCTAAGGTGTCTGCCGATCATCGTCCCTCCAGGTTCTTTGGTTTGAACCACCTCATAGCCAAGGTCCTCAAAAAACCGCGCAGCCTTTAAAAGCTGCGTCGATTTTCCACATCCATCAATCCCTTCAAAGGTGATAAAAAGGGAATTATGCCCCACTTTCTTCCCCATCACTGATCCGTTGAACTGCAACAAGTTTATCGTCCACACCAAGGTTCACCAAAGTAACACCTTGTGTTGAACGGCCCATAACTCGGATATCCTTAATGGATGTACGCAAGGTTTGACCCCCTTCAGACATCATTAAGATACCATCTTTTTCATCCACACGAAGAGCTGCCACTAGGTATCCGTTACGCTTATTGATCATAATCGCCCTGACCCCTTTTCCACCCCTATTCGTATGACGGAATTCATCTACATCTGAGCGTTTTCCGAAACCGTTTTCGCAAACCAACAGCAATGTGTCTTGTGGTTTGACAACCTCGCATGAGACGACATAGTCCTCTTTATCTTTCAATGTAACGCCTCTTACACCGCGGGCCACACGACCCATTGGACGACACTGATCTTCGTCAAATCGGACAGCCATTCCATCGCGTGTGAACAACATCACTTGCTCGCCCGGGTGTACTAGTCTTGCTGCA
>CAXNCP010000111.1:0-3244 GCA_964200935.1 Chlamydiia bacterium
GTTTTTCCAAAAGTTCATCTACAAATTTAATAGTGTCTTTAGAAAATCCACCCCACCAGGTAAGTTTTTGGATGCAGCCTATTAGAACATGGTCAATGAGCCGAATCGGAAAATCCAGGTCGATTTTGCTCGATTGGGGGACGTATCCAATTTGTTGGAATGTGGACTCGATCTTCCCTTGTGTCGGCTCTAAAAAACCCATGATCAGATTCAAAAGGGTCGTTTTGCCACCCCCGTTTGGACCAATGATGATCGAAAAGGTGTTAGGGTCAATTTTCAAATGATCGTTTTTAAATATGGGTTCCGATCCAGGATATTGAAACTCTAACTGATCAATTGTGAGCATAAGATCCCGGTTTTCGCTTATTGGCCAGGCTAAGGGCTAAACGGTTGCAAGTGTCCAGGTAATTTTCGCTGTAGGGATCAATCATGTAAACGGGTAAATCCAGGTCCTTTGCAATGTATTCTGCCGCTTTTTTGGAGTGTTGGGGTTGCACGATCACACAATCTACTTTTTGGGTGCGAATGTCCTCTAGAAGCTTGTTCAGGTCTTGAATATTAGGCTCTTTTCCGGCAACTTCAATCGGGATTTGGACAATATCGAATTCTTTAGCAAAATAGGAGTAGGCTGGATGGGGTGTTAAGAAGGTGATGGGACGACTATCCTTGATATTCGACTCAATCCAGTTGATCAAAACGTCATGTTCTCGCATCAGCTCCTCTAAATAACCTTCAAAAACCCCCTTGAAATAGGGATATAATTCGGTAAGTTTTTCGACAATGATTGTAGCCTGTATAGAGTCGAGCTCCAGCCCAAGCCATAAATGTCGATCATATCGTACCAGAGGGCTGTTGTGATGGTGCGGGTGGTCGCAGCAGTCATGATGGAGGTCATCAAACGGAATCAAAAGGTTTTTATAACCTTTGGCTTCAAGCTGCTCTACAAGATTAATGTAGGTGATGGACGAGCCCGAATTTTTGAGCGCTTCCAATAGTTTATATTCAAAGGATTCCCCAACTCCAACCCAAAGTACCGCATCCTTGATTTTTCTCATGTCTTTTGGTTTGGCCTCATATAGATGGGGGTCAAATCCGCTGGGTACGACCGATTCGACTCTAAACTTATTACCTACGAGGAACTGTACCATTTTTTTATAAGGGGGCACTGATACTAAAATCAGTGGCTCGTTCTTAGCGGGCTGATTGTCCTCACCATGAAAGAAGAAAAAGGGGGTGATGATCAAGATGAGGGCAGCTGCAACGGCACTTAAAATTTTAATAAGAGTGCGCCTCTTGCCCGGTGTTTTATCCAAAGGATTTTGATGGTTCATGGCTAGGATTCTACCGTGAAATAGATTTACAATAAAACGAAAATCAACTAACCTAGTCCAACGATTTATTTTACGCCATGGAAGAGTGTCCGAGTGGCTTAAGGAGCACGCTTGGAAAGCGTGTATACGTTAATCGCGTATCGAGGGTTCGAATCCCTCCTCTTCCGAAAATCGTTTACAATAAGATCAGAATCCCTTAGAAAAGGGGAAAAATCGATCTCATGAAATGTCCTTACTGTAGTTTTCTGGAGTCTAAAGTAACTGACTCCAGGAACGCTTTAGAAATCAATTCCATCCGACGACGCCGAGAATGCCTGCGTTGTTTGAAGCGTTTTACGACGTTTGAATCTGTAGATTTGACCGTCCAGGTGCGAAAAAGAGATGGAAGTTATGAAGACTTTATTCTTGAAAAACTTGTCAGGGGTTTGGATGCCGCTTGCCGGCGTACAAAGATCAGTCACGAGCAGGTTCTAGCGATTGCAGCCGAGATTGCGGCGCATGTTGCAGAACGGCAGCGCGAGATCGATTCTACCGAAATAGGGGAAATCGTCATGACTAGACTTAAAACTTTAGACACGGTCGCCTATATCCGTTTCGCTTGCGTATACCGCCGATTCAAAGACATGGATGAGCTGATGAATGTCATCAATACAGCTCAATTTGCTGCAAAGGAGAACTAAGATGGGTCTATCCAAGAAAGAGATCGAAGATTTTAAAAATATTTTGATCGATATGAGAAACCAATTGACGCGTCAGGTTAAAGGGTTTTCTGAAGATGCCAGAGAGTTAGAAGGGGTCAAAGGGGCGTCTCAGCATCAAGCTGAGGGTGCCGGAGATTCTACGACCCAAAATGTCCTTTTGGAGGTCGCAAGCAAAGAAGTGGATGTGGTAAAGTTGATCGATCGGGCTTTGGTAAAGATTGAAGAGGGGACGTATGGGATTTGCGATTTGACACAAAAACCAATCCCTAAACCCCGTCTCACAGCTATTCCGTATGCCATCTATACCGTAGAAGCGCAAACGATGATTGAAAATGATAAAAAGAATATTCGCTACGATTAACGGCCCTATTAGTTTAGCCGTAATTTTTCTAGTTTTGGGGCTGGACCTCTTTGCCAAAAGGCTAGTTCTCGAAAACTCCACCCATCTGCCCCTTTACGTGGTCTCGTTTTTTGGGAAAATCGATTTGTGGATCGATTTGGTCTATAATCAAGGTGCTGCGTGGGGCTCATTCTCCGATTACCATCTGCCCCTTTTTGCGATTAGAGTTTTGATCGTTGGGGTGATCCTTTATCTATTTTTTACAACTTCCGATGAAAAAAAACGGCTTGCATTTGCATTTGTGATCGCTGGTGCTTTTGGAAATCTTTACGATACGATAGTCCACCATAAAGTCATCGACATGATCCACTTTGTATTTTTCGGAAAAAGCTTTGGGATCTTCAATGTCGCTGATGCCTCGATTTTTGTCGGCCTGTTTCTTTTACTCACTATGAAAAAGCCCCTTTTAAAAGCCTAGTATGCCCCTGAAGTTTTCTGTTTTTGAAGAGATCGCCCTTTTAATTGACCCCAGCGAAATGGGGGAGTTCATCCAACTGTTAGAGCCCTGCTTAATTATAGATGCATCGAAACCGTTGAATAGCCCTCAACCCCAGATCATCGATTTTTTAGATGCCTATAAAAATTATGTAGAAAACCTAAAAAACAATCGGCTCATTGACCCGAAAGAGGCATTTCATGCCCGTATTGTGGTCGATCCCCTGAGCATACACTACAAGGCTGTTGTTGGACAAAAGTGGATTATCGATTTTACCCACCCTCCGATCTTGATGAAGCACACATCTGCCGTTTTGGGGAAAGATGGCTCACTCAAGTTAAATGTTTTTGGTAAGGACCGCCTTTTTTTGGGGGTA
>CAXNCP010000112.1:0-3228 GCA_964200935.1 Chlamydiia bacterium
CACCTATGTTTATAACTGGTCCAAGAAATTGACGGGTAAAAAAGACGGGCTATTTTCAAACCATGAACAAAATCTTCAATAAGTTGGAAAATTCCTGTTAAAGAATGACCGGGATATGGAGCTTAGTGTTAGAGAGGCACGATTCGATGAAACAGTCGATCTCGTGGGAGCGCCTTTCGATGAGTTGCTCTGCGAGTTCCAAAAAGTACATATTGAGCTCGTCATCGCCCGCAAAACCATCAACAGCCTGATTGGATACCATGTTCAATCTCAAATGACTTTTGATCGGCAAAAACTCCTGACTGAACATCAAGTCGATTGATTGGTTCACAAAAGCCTCTTGGGCTTGCCGGATTTCGGGCAACACATTGCTCATCCAACGAAGAGGGCCCTTCTTGAAAGAGATCTCTTTAGGATCGGCGGGGGCCAGTGAGCTACCAATAGATAAAATATGTGCCCCCTGTTCTTTGATCTGATTTTGAAAGCTAAAAAGGGCCAAAAGGCGCGGGTCGTTCACAAATAGGGCTAGATCGGAGCCCGAAAATTTTGGATCGCTGAGTTTAGAATCAACCGCACCGTAAAGGGCATTTGCGTTGGTAGACAAAAAGATCACGTCGCAAATGGCTACATCGAGATCTTTTTTGGTATCGAAGATTCTGATCTTTTTGTTCTCAAAATCCCAAATGGGAAAAACACCATGCATTTTGAGATCTTTAAGTTTGGAATCTGCAAAATAGCGGTATAGCCCGTCCCATTTCCGCTCATGGCTCAAAGCGGGCGCTAAGGCACCCCAAAGGGTACGAATACGCTCTCTTCGGCTTGATCGCATATTTTTGATGGTGAAGATGATCTCATCCATTAAATCCTTAGCCGTGATGTCCCCACGAGCCATGATGGCACCTAAAAAAGCACCTGCGGAAATCCCCGAAAAACCATCAAAAAACTCGGGGGTTCTTTTACCAGTCCGTTGCTCGATTTCAGCTAAAAGGCGCACGGTGAATACACCTGCAAAAGCACCCCCGTCAAGGCTTAGTACTCTAAATGATCGATTGGAAACTTTTCCATCCATCCTTCTACCTCCTTGCGAATTTCTTGCGGTGTTAGGCTCATATCCCCCATGAAGCTAAAATCCAGTCTTCCATCGATGAGGGGATCGATTTTAACGTACTTAAAAGAGGCGAATACGTTGCTCGACTGGATCATTTCTGCTAAAAAATCTTGGTAAACGCGTCCAATAGAATCAATCTCTTCAAATATCTGTTTGGAAAAAACCCAATGGATCCAGCCTCGCTCGAAGAGTTTGCGCACCTTTGCCCCTTCTTGCCTTTTTTGACCGACGCCTATGTGCAAAATATCCATCGCCCCACCCTTAAACTCTTGAAAAAACTGGATGAGGGTATAAAACAGAGGATTTCGCATTGCCATCGAAACATCTACAATGGCAGTGTCGATCTTGGGTTGGTACAACGAGGGGGCAAAGGTCAGTCTGACCAGAAGTTCTTTTAGATTAAGATCATGGTCTTTAGGATTGGCAGAATCAAAGGTTATGATCTGCTTATAGCGGATATCATAGCTATGACAAATCACCCTTTTTTTCACGTCTTTGAAAAATAGATTTTCAAAAAAGGGGCTAAAAGGGGCTAAAACTTTTTCGGGGCACATTCTGGGAAAAAACAGAGAAAAAAATCTGTGGGCTCTTGAATTGAGGTAGTTTTGAGACTCCTCAAAAGCTTTTTCGATCTGATCCATAGGGATCTTCATCGACAGACAAAGGGCTAGGACGGCACCCCAGGAGCTACCGATATACACATCAAAGTCCTGATCAAATTGAACGGAGCGGATTTTAGAAATTTTTTTCATAATTTCTATCTGCCCAAGACCCCGGCATGGAGCCCCCTCCAAAGATAAAACCTTCATATGCCCTTTTTTTACCCCTTCTAAAGGAGAAATGATAGTCAAATCAACAGTTTTTTTCACCCTTATCCGATTCTTTTGAGATTTAAAATAATATGTATTATGCACCTAAATTAGATGCTCAATATCGGATATTTTTACCGTTACCTGGACCATTTGTTGAAAAGCCAGTCCTTTGACTGGTTCGACTCTTTGATCCTATTTGTTGTTATTTTGATCGAAATCTTACTTTCTGCTGATAATATGCTCATTATAGGACTATTGATCAAAAAGCTCCCGACACTCCAAAGGGCCTCTGCTATTTGGATTGGGCTAATGGGGAGCGTTGTCTTGAGAATCATCGCAATCATTATGGCCTCCTACCTCATCCGTTTCTACTATTTTCAAGGGTTGGGTGGAGCCTATTTGATGTATTTAGCGGGCCAAGAGCTCCTCTATCACAAAAGCCCGATTACCGAGCCCCCGAAAACCCATAACTTGTCTCAAATCATCCTTTATATCATTTTCCTTGACCTTTTGTTTTCGGTCGACTCAATCCTGGCCGCTTTTGCGATTGTGGGGATTTCACCTCTTGAAGGGGATACCTCCCCGAAACTGTGGATTGTGATCGTTGGTGCTTCTATCGGTATCGTCCTTTTGCGCTCTTTTACCTCAAACGTGATCCGATGGCTTGAGGAAAAGCCTATTTTGGAGACGTTCACCCTTATATTTGTGATTTGGATTGGCTTCAGGCTTGTGGTGGAATCGGTATTGAGTTCATTACAGCTCGATTTTGGGTTCGATATGACCACTACAAGGGAGCTGGTTAAGTGGATCTTTTGGGCGATTACACTGGTCTTCTTTGTCTATGCCTCTGGGGAGATCCTCAAAGACAAAAAAAAGGTTTAGGTCTCTTTATACAAAAAATGGATTCTAAAGAGTCAAGCGATTCATTGTTAGAAAGCTCTTGATTGTCCTTAACCCCTCGGTTCTGCTATAGTCCATGCTGATTATGCATAAAGAAGTAGCCTCCAATCGCCAAGCTTTTTACAACTACGAGATTCTCGATACATTTGAAGCCGGAATCCAGCTGCAGGGGACCGAGGTGAAGTCATTGCGTAACGGCAAATGTGTACTCGGCGACAGCTACGTCGAGATTCAAGAAAACATCCCCGTGATCAAGCTTATGTCGATACCCCCTTACGCTTTTGGGAATATCCATAATCACGAGGAGAAACGCCCCCGTAAGCTCCTTCTTCACAAAGAGGAAATCTTAAGAATCCAAAAAATGATTGAGCAAAAGGGATACACAGCGATCCCCCTCTCCCTCTATTT
>CAXNCP010000113.1:0-3183 GCA_964200935.1 Chlamydiia bacterium
TAGTTTTTGGATCCAACCCTTTTCAATCCCATCTGCAACCGAAAGAAAAACAAGCGATAGCCAGGTGACAAGGGTTATGATGAAAAGAGAAATAAAAGACATAAGGGAAGAGGAGACTTCCCCTTTTCTCGGTACTACGTAGCGAAAAATCGTCTTTAATTCAAACAAAGCAATTTTTTTAAAGAAACTACTTCTTCTCTTTGTACATGACATGTTTTTTTACAATAGGGTCGAATTTCATCAACTCTACACGTCCTGTAGTGTTATTTTTGTTTTTTTGAGTGGAGTACATATGGGAGGATTCGCTACTTCTTAATTGAATCGTATGACGGGCAGCTTTCTTTTTGGCCATTTCTCAATACCTTATAGAATTCTTTGACTCGAGATTGTACCCGCTTTAGGAGTTATACACAAGGGAAAGCTAGGCGAGGCTAAAAAGGGGTAAAATCGGCGAGTAATTTTTTGCAATATATAAAATTTTTTATTTAAAAAGATCCCCTTGTTTTGTCCTATCCGCTACCCTTATTCTAACAAAAAGTAGAAAGCCCAGCGCATTTGTTCATCGGACACATTCACAAAGCGTCAATTAAAAAATGTGTTTATTTTATTAAAATTTTAAATATCCTTGAGTAGGATTATTTCCTATTTATTTACTTATTACGGGTATTGAAAATGTATATTAAACTATTCTGTGGAATTTGCCTCGTTTTGTTTTGTCTTGACGCTTCAAGAGAGAGAAAAAATGAAGTGCTAACAAGAAAATTAAAAGAGACGTATCAACTATGGGCTTCAAAACCCCAAAGTCAATGTGACATCGGCGAGCATTTGAAGCACTTAAGAAGACTTGCCAGTGAGTCTGAAATCGTAGTCGAACTTGGAACAAGGGAGATGGTCTCTACTCTAGGCTTGCTTGTTGGTCTTCAGGAAAATGGCAGCCGTGTGAAAAAGTACCTTGGAGTGGATCTAAGATACCCAGAAACTGGGATTTTTAAGCAGATAAATAAATTTGCTGACTCATCCCAGATAGATTTTCGATTTATTATTGCCAATGACATAGAAATAGACCCTATGGAGTGCGATCTTTTGTTCATAGATACTTTACACACCTATCGTCAGTTGACTTTAGAGCTAGAAAAGTTTTCTCCTAAGGTGAAAAAGTACATTGCAATGCACGATACTGATGAACCATGGGGTTGGGAAGATGAGCCTGATTTTACCGATGTAACCAATGTTTATCCTGATTGGATAAATCCGACAAAAAGGGGTCTTTTTGAGGCGGTAGAGGATTTTTTGGCGCGACATCCTGAATGGGTCAAGCAGGAACAGCATACCAATTGTTTCGGTTTTACCGTTCTGAAAAGAGTTTAAAAAAAAGATGGTGACTACAATTTTCTAGTTGCAGTCGCCTGTTTTTCGACCAAAGCGCTGATTTGGTTGAAGGGGATGCGCGTCTTTGGCTCAATATCAATCGGGGATGGACCCGAGGCATTCCACTGTAAAAGCCCTAGAGCTGCAATCATCGCAGCATTGTCTAAAGCGAGCTCTTTAGAGGGGAAGTAGACCGGGCAGCAAAAATCTTTAAAATAGCCTTTTAGCGTTTTACTGGAAGCAACCCCGCCACCTATAAAGATAGCTTTTGCCCGATATAGGTCGACCGCTTTTTTCGCTTTTTCTAATGTGTCTTGAAAAACGACATGTTGGAAAGAGGCGAGAAGGTCTTCAAAAACAACTGCAGGGTCTTTGGATGCATAAAGAACCTGGGTTTTAAGTCCGCTAAAAGAGAAGGAAAAAGGGCGATCCTTGACTTTGCATGACTTTAAAAAGACTTTGGAAGGGTCTCCGTTTAGTGCCATTTTTTCTACGTGTGGACCGCCGGGGTAAGGTAGGTTACAAATTTTCGCACATTTATCAAAACATTCGCCCATCGCATCATCGATTGTTGATCCTATTGTCTCCACATCGATTGGGGAACGCATGAGATTGATCTGGGTATGGCCTCCCGACAAAACGATCCCAAGAGCGGGGAAATGGTGGAAAGATTCTTTATACTCGAGAATCGGGGCGATGAGATGCGCATGCACGTGATTGACTGCTACAAAGGGGACATCGAGTAGTAAAGACAGCGATTTTGCAAACGTGAGCCCTACTTGGATCGAGCCGATCAGGCCCGGCCCATAGGCTACGGAGATGAGATCAATTTGGTCGGCATCGATATTAGCCTGTTTCAAAGCTTCTAAATAGCAGGGGCCGATTTTATCGAGATGTTCCCTTGCGGCCAGTTCGGGAAATACTCCCCCGAAATGGCTATGCAGGTCAACTTGGGAATAAATCACATTCGAAAGGATCTCAAAGCGGTCATTGATGACCGAAATTGAGGTTTCATCGCAGGTGCTCTCTATTCCCAAACAGATCATTTGATATCCAAAAGTTCGATTTCAAAAACTAGATCTTCACCAGCTAAAAAGTGGTTGGCATCCAAGGTGACGCTCTCTTCATCCAGTTCTCTTACGACTATAGGTTGACCCCTAATCTCTAGAACGATTCCCGCCTCAAGTTCGAGATCTTGTGGAAAAAGTTCCCTTTTGACACGGCCGATAAGATCCGGATTTTTTTGACCGTAGCCCTCATGAGCCGGGATGTCAAAGGTTTTTTTCTCACCGATTGTAAGGCTTAAAACCGCTTTTTCAAACCCTTCAATCACCTGGTTTTTCCCAAGTTCAAACGTAAACGGATCCCTTTCCACTGAGGAATCAAACGTCTGCCCGTCCTTTTTTTTCCCTGTGTAGTGCACCGTTGCAATTTTAGACATATAGCTCCCTATTTAGGTTGAAAGTTTCTTGAATGGCACGAGAAAGCCTCTCATGGATCGTTAGGTATAGACTATGAGATGGAAAATTTGTGTCCACATAGGCTAAGCCGATATGATCATGATCTAAAAGCCTTAAAGTCTCAAACAATTGATGCGCTATTTGTTTTGGATCATGGACAGAGCCGAGGGGATAAAGGGGTTTGGAAAATGGGTAATCGACGTCGGTAAACCCGACTATTGCCTCCACCTCGGCGCTCAAAGTTGTAGTCAATTTGCACTTTGGGGCGTAATGGCGGAACATTTGACCTGGGCATTGTGGTGCGGTGGGGTTTTCTGTCGACTCTACGATTTTAAAAAATGGTTTAAGCGGCTCA
>CAXNCP010000114.1:0-3168 GCA_964200935.1 Chlamydiia bacterium
TATTTGGGCCTCTAAATGGGAAAGACCTAGCAAATTATTTTTCCGTTTAGAACGGATCGGTTCAATGGCAGCATCGCTCATACAACACCTCAAGTTGTGAGTGAAAATCAAGGTCTTCTTTTGGGGCCAGCTCCTCCGCTTTCACCAAAGCGCCTCTTGCCTCATCAAGACGATCCAGGTCGATCAGGTTTTTTGCAGCATAAAGATGGACCATTGGATCATTAGGATCAATGAGAGCCGATACACTGTAGTAAATTAGACTGTCCTGTGGCTCTTTGAGCATGAGTGCAACAGATCCCAACGCTTTCCAATAGGCGGCTACAAACGGGGTTGTGAGTACAAGCTTTGTAAAAAGGGTCTTTGCTTTTTCATATTGCCCCGTTTCATAAAAAGTATGACCCATAGAGTAAAGCAACTCTAAATCCCGCTCTGATAGCTCCATAATGTCTAAAGGGGTAATGGTACCGTTTGCGCGCACTTTACGCACAATCGATTCCACCTGCTTTTTTGCCAAAAGAGAGAGGTAATTAACGTGAGACACGGTTGATCCAATTTTTAATCGAATCGTTTTGCTGAGAGATCATGTGCTTGGAAATCTCGGTCAAAAGCTTCATCAACTGGATTTTAGTTTCGATCTCCATAATGGTGGGCTGAACACGATTTTGCAAATAGGTTTTGGAGGCCTCAACCTCCTCAATGAGCTCTTGCAATGTTTCAACATCCATCTTGCCTAAGTCGATTTTTCTAAAGTCAAAGGAACTTTTTAGCCCATCTTGAAGCGAGTTTTGAATCTCTTCAAATTGGACTTTAAATTGCTCGATTTGATCTTTCATGGGGGTTAGATCGACAATTTTTTTTGTGTCTTGGTGTTGGCGCAATTTGCGCAGCAATTTTGCATCGTTGGATAGCTTATGGGAGAGCTCATCAAGCTCTCTGTGTTTATCCTCAATGTGATCATGCACATTTTGATCGTATGCAGTGGCATACTCGATGATGTCTCTCAATGGGTTGATGGTCATAAAACCTCCGCATAGGTTTACTCACCACTATTTTAAACCGCTTTTTAGAGAAGATGCAATAGAAGAATTTTTTTTATTTTTTGTTAATGTTCGTAATGGGTTAAGGCCGTTGAGGTTGGCAGATTATTTTCTGTATAAAGAACTTTCACATCCATCATTGACTCACTAAAAACGACTTTTTTTCCGTCCACTTCCATCAAGTAGAGGGTCGTTTTTGGGCTTAAAAGTCTTTTTTCTAGAATTTGCATGGAGTGCGATTTCATCCCGAATGTGTGGCGATTATGGGCGAGACGGCGCAAAAACCAGATCGTGAGGAGAATTAATGCGATGAACGCAACAATAGATAAAAAAGTTTTTATAATTGCACTTTGAAAGTTTTTGTTCTGCTCCTCAATCCCTTTGGAATCTTGTAGAGATTCTTTGTCATCGGGTGGCTGCTGGACTTTAGACGCTGGAGTTGGACTTTCGACCCCCTTTTGTTGTTCAATCGCTATAATTTCCTCCTGAGGAGCGGGCAAAGGGGTTTGGCCTAGAGTCTCATTTGCTACCAAGAGTGCCTGAAAAAAAAGGGCAAATATAAAAAGGGGTCTCATAAGTATGAATCTAAATCGGGCGAGGGGTTAATTGCAAGAAAAGAGCTAGCGGCTTCTTTGCTTTTTTTGTCACCAAAAAGGCATACTGTTTTTAGTATGCTACGAAGAAGCGCTTTGGATTGGTTGAGCCTTTAGAGCACCATTTTTCTAAAAACTGACGCCAAAAAAGATTCTAAGAGCCAACCAAAAGATTCTATGATGCTGCAATCAATAATCCTGTTTCCTCTCATTTTTTTATCCATCACCACTTCAGGGAAAAAATTCTTTGATGAGATGGGGCGCGAGCTCCTTTTGAGGGGGGTTAATGTTTCAGGAGCTTCGAAGTATCCCTCTTTGGAAAGCGGCTCCTTCGTAAATCGCCCTTTCCCTTTAGAGGACGCAAAAGAGCATTTTGCAAGGATCAGAAATTTGGGGATGAATCACATCCGGTTTATCACAACATGGGAAGCGATTGAAGGGGGTGGACCGGGTCTTTATGATGAGGAGTACATCACTTACGTAGCCGATTTTTGCAAATTGGCTGCTGATTGGGGTATTTATGTGGTGATTGACATGCACCAAGATCTCTTTTCTCGACATCTTTTAGGCAGTGGTGCCCCCCGTTGGACACTAGAGGCAGCCGGTTTAGACTTAAGAGGTCTTTTTGAGGCAGATGCCCTTGTGGATCCTCACCTCCTCGAAAAACAAAACCCTGAATACCTCCATTTAGCCTGGTATTTCAATTACAACAGGATTGCCTGCCAAACGATGTTCACCCTTTTCTTTGGAGGGAAGACATTCACACCCTCTTTCTGCGTTGGCGAAAAAAACATTCAGGATTTCCTCCAAAGTCACTACATAGATGCTGTGTGCTATTTGATGGAAAGGCTAAAAGAGAACCCGTTTGTGGTGGGTTGCAACACGATGAATGAGCCAAATGCGGGTTTGATCGGAAAAAATCTCTATGGACGGCCCGAAAATCCCCTGGGTCCATCCCCAAGATATGTCGATTCTTTAAAGATTGGTGCAGGCTTTAGGTGTGAAGTGGATGTGTTCGAAAGAAAGTGGACCCAGTTACTGCAGGCTGGTACAACTCTATTGAATCCTAAGGGTCTGCGTATATTCAAAAATGGATCTCCCTTTGAAAAAGAGGGTGTGTATCGGACGGAAAATGGGAGATTTCAGCTTTTGATTCCCCACTATTTTACCTTCAAATATCTCCCATATAATTTCCAAAGAGATTTTTATCTCCCGTTTGTAGAAAAGCTCAAGAAGCGGTTGAACAAAGTGCACCCCGACTATCTTTTATTCATTGAGGGTTTGGTGGGCGAAAATATCCCTAGCCTACCCGATAGCCTTCGGACGAATACGGTGTTCTCTTTTCACTGGTATGAGGGGATTGCGTTCTACTTGAAAAAATTTTTGTCTAATCTGAGTTATTCCCATTTAGAAAAGAGGGTTGTTTGGGGAAGAGCCTCTTATGTTCTAGAAAAAATGGAAGAGGAGCTAGAAACACTCTCAAATCACCCCATACCCTCACTTCTTTCGGAAACCGGTTTTTCCCGTGATATCCCGCT
>CAXNCP010000115.1:0-3156 GCA_964200935.1 Chlamydiia bacterium
ACCTAATTATCTTGATCTCATCATTTTTGATCGGATTTAATTTTAGTGTCATCTCCGGCACTTTGATTTTTTTGGACGGGACGTTTTTAAATACAGCTTTTCAACAAGAGCTTGTAGTAGGTAGCCTTTTAATCGGTTCTTTCATCGGACTTTTTTTTGTTGCTTCTTTGATTGATTGGTTTGGTCGACGCAATTCTCTGGTCATTAGTTATGCTCTCTACTTTTCCGGAGCGATCCTTTTTTCATTGTCTGATACGATTGATGGCTTGATTGTGGGACGACTCTTATCTGGGGTAGCGATTGGTGCCAGCTCTGTTGTTGCACCTATGTTTTTAGCCGAGATCAGCCAAAAAGACAAAAGGGGTGGCATAGTCTCTTTGCACCAGTTACTGATCACAATAGGGATCCTTTTCGGTTACCTAGGCAATTACCTGATCGACGAGAGCGGTGCGTGGAGAACCCCCTACGCAGCAAGTGCTATGATTGCTGGCCTAGGATTGTTCGGTGCCGTTTTGAGTAAAAGATTCCATTTTACACATGAACCATCTAGAAAAACAGATACCCTCATCGCATTTGGCCCTGAAATTAAAAAGCCTCTGATTTTGGGTATCCTGCTTGCCTCTTTGCAACAGGTGACCGGAATCAATGCGATCATATATTACGCACCGACTTTATTGCTTCAAGAGGGGATTGCCTCAAGAGATATTGCCCTATTTGCGTCTGTGGGAATTGGCATTGTCAATTTTATCATGACGATTTTTGCTATTTACTTTGTAGACCGATTGGGAAGAAAACCTCTATTGGTTTATGGGTCAGTCGGAATGATCCTTGGTCTGATTTTGAGCCTTTTTGGATATTTTGAAATGGGTACACTTCTCTACATTGCCTCATTCGCTACCAGCATGGGACCAGTAGTTTGGGTTTACCTGGCAGAGATGTACCCGGAAAAATTTCGCGGCAGACTCATGACAATAGCCACATTTTTTAATCTGTTTTTTAATGCAGTTGTGGCTTTTACGACACTAGATATCATCCGGTGGATAGGGATCAATGGGCTATACGGAATATTCATCTTCTTTTTGATACTTTCGATCGCTTTCACCTTACGTTTTTTGCCCGAAACGCAGGGCAAATCTTTAGAAGAAATCGAAAACTCCTTTAAAAAGCACTGATGCTTGGTGAGTACTGTCCTACAACAGACTGTAGGTCAGTACTAATATAGATCGAACTTTCCCTCCTCAAAAAAACGGTGAGTTTGTTATCTTGAACTCATAATTGAATTTTAGGCGTCAACATCTATGGACATGAAAGAGATTGAAAGCTTGCTGGGGGCAAAGACTTTAGACAAATTGATGGATTATACTCCAAGTGTCCACAAAGATAAGATTTTCCATCACCCGAAGCAGAGGATGGAAGAGATCTACTTGAAATCGGATCGTAGCCAGCTTGTGTTGAATAATTTGGAACGGATGTTTTCAACTGGTAGATTGGGGGGGACGGGCTATCTTTCGATTCTACCCGTTGACCAGGGTATCGAACACTCTGCCGGAGCATCATTTTCCCCAAATGTCGATTTTTTTGATCCTGAAATGATCATCAAACTTGCCTTGGAGTCGGGTTGTAATGCTGTTGCATCGACATATGGTGTTCTAGGGTTGTACGCACGTAAATATGCCCACAAGATCCCATTTTTAGTTAAAATCAATCACAATCAATTACTGAGTTACCCCAATCAACATGACCAGGTCCTTTTTGGATCTGTCGATGAGGCCTATAATATGGGTGCCGCTGCTGTCGGTGCGACGATCTATTTTGGATCACCCGAATCCAATCGCCAAATCACCGAAATTTCCCATGCCTTTGCGTATGCTCATGAATTGGGTATGGCAACTGTTTTATGGTGCTACTTAAGAAACCCGGCATTCAAGGTGGGCGACACCGACTACCATTTGGCAGCGGACCTCACCGCTCAGGCTTGTCACATTGGATGCACGATCCAGGCTGATATCATCAAGCAAAAGCTCCCTACATGCAACGGTGGATTCAATGCGCTAAAATTTGGTAAGACCGATCCTAGATGTTATACCGAGCTTTGTAAGGATCATCCGATCGATTACACCCGGTACCAGGTGCTCAATTGTTATTCTGGCAAAATCCCCCTAATCAATTCAGGTGGTGCATCGACCAAAAATGAAAAAGAGGATTTTTCAGAGGCGATTTACACAGCCATTGTCAATAAAAGGGCAGGGGGCGGTGGTCTGATTATGGGGCGGAAGGCTTTTCAAAAGCCGTTTAAGGACGGTGTGAAGCTCATCCAATCGGTGCAGGACGTCTACTTGGACCCCAAGATCACTATTGCCTAGACTCGCCATGGAAGTGTGAGTAAAGTCGATAGGTCGAAGATGAGGCAAGTTTCATACTTTGAGCTATTCATGACCGAGCCTTGATGGGGATCAATTTTTGTTTTGGCTATTTTAGAGGGCCTTAGTAGCCTTTTCTTTAGCCGGATTCCCTTGGATTTAGTACCGCTTAACATCTAGACAATAAAAATGGCAGCTTTTCGCTGCCATTATACTTAAGAGTTTACCCTGTTGTTGAGTCGGTGGTAGAAGACCGCCTATGATCTACTAGGACGCCATAAAGTGTTTGTTAATAGAAGAAACTCCGGCTGGATCATATAGAATCGCACAAGTTTGAAAAGCAAACTTGACCGGTGCCATCAAGACTGTTACAGGGACACTCCAGACCTCTTTTAGGGCTTTCTCCGTGCAATCGAGCGTTTCTCTAAACTTTCCTTGCATAGCGGAGAGAATGGCATTAATAATATAGTCAACCAATCTTACCGGTGATTCCAGTAGTTCTATTGAAACATCGATTAAAGAAACGGGAATGGAGAATAATCGCCCGGCAATAGAATGTTGCCTGGAAAAATTATTTAAAACCCAATAGATATTCTCTTGAAATACATGTACAATTTCACGTTGGCGGTTATGGGCAGGTTTTGCCCTATTTGGTGACGCGATAATCACAAAAAATTGGTTTGCAATCATGAATGGGAGGCGTATACCTTTTAAAGGTACAAACAAAACATCACCTAAGGCAATCAAAGTGTTGTATATTACATTTTGGAATGACTCACGTTTTCTCTGTACAAAG
>CAXNCP010000116.1:0-3105 GCA_964200935.1 Chlamydiia bacterium
TTTTTCAAATATTGTATTTCGCTACCTCTCCCAAGCAGATGATCGGTGCCATCCAGATTATCTTAATCTACTCAAAAGATTGAATCTGCTTGCAAAAGATATTGAAGAGGTTCGTAGCGGCTTTACAACCCCCGATATGGTTCATCTCCTCGGCACAGATCAGATCGATAGATCTCAAGAAAAAGTCCATGAGATTCAAAGAGCAGGATACACTCAGATCACAGAGACGGTCGAAAAAACGTTGAGTGCTCTGAAAGAGCTGTTGATTGCTCACCGTATCTAAAGACAGATGAAAGAAAAATCGGCCGGTTTTTTCTATGCTCTTAAAAGGTAAATAAGGTTTATAAAAGAGGTCTATTGGTTTTTATCCTTTTATTCCTTAAGATTAAACCGATTTATCATGCAAAACCCCCATTCTTTAGAAAAAGCAGTTCTCGTTATTGTATTCTCAAAAGATCGCAAAAGCCTACTTTTGATCAAACGTGATGATGTACGTTTGTATGCGTTTGCTGGTGGTGCAATTGATGATCATGATGCCTCTGCTGAAGAGGCTGCAAAGCGAGAATTTGAGGAGGAAACAGGCTACAAAATAGCGATAGTTCGACAAGTAGCCCTCTATTCCCCTTTCGGCCCTTTTAGCCGCACAACCTATCTATTTGAAGCAGAAATCATCTCTGGAAGCCCAAAAACTTCTTTGGAAACTCGAGAGGTAAAGTTTTTTCCTTTGGATCAACTTCCAAAAAACCTCGTCCCCCTTTACCATGATCTGATCAAGGACGCATTAGATCCGAATTGTCCTAAGGAAAAGCCGATGCCCAGAATGTATTGGATACGCGACTGGAGATTTGTCTATAATCCTTTGATCTTTGTCCCATTTTTATGGGGAAGGCTGCGCTGGTGGCTTCAAAAACAGCTGAACTCTTAAAGAATAATAACCCCCTATCGAACGTATGAATACAATCTCTGCCGAAATTCCTAAGTTTAGTTTTGCTTACCCCATTGTTTTTGAGCTCTATCAAAAAAAAGAGCGTTTTATGCATAACGCAGGCCAGCTCAGTTGTTATCCGACAAGTAAACTTGCCCCCCTTCCTTTGAAGTTGAGTGAACTTGCCTCCTTCTCACTCACTCTAAAAAAACTTTCTCGCGAAGTATCCACAACAGAAGAAGATCAAAAACTCTATAAATTTGCTGCCAATTTTTTTGGCTTCCAGTACCCAGGTTACAAATCCGATTTATCGATCGATTTGACCTCAGATAAAGGTTCTAATTTGACCCATCTCATCAACCACATGATGGTTTTTGATGAAAATGAGGAGATGTTCATCCCTGTAGATATCGCCCGTTTTGTTGTTTTAGGGGATTTACACTTTATGGATTTAGATGTAACAGACCGAATCCAAACCCTACTTTATGCGAACGACATGGAACTCGTCCCCTACCTTTTGAAGTGTCGTGAAGATTTTTTTACGCAAAACTTAAGGATAGACACATCATTGATTAAATCCTTTTTATCCACTGGAGCTAAACTCAATGATGCTCTTCTACTCAGAGATTTTGTTGGGGGTTCAGAATTTGATGCGTATGATGTAAAACAGCAGCTTCTTGTCGATGCACCTCTATTTGGTCCAAACTTTTTTTGCAGTTTTTACGATGCCTTTTATCCAGAAATTGGCGATTTGATCCAAAATATGACTGAATGGGAGAGAAAAGAATTCTACGACCATATGACCGTCCTGGAAGGGTTGGCACCCATGGAGCAGGTGTCGCAATTTCAGAGGGTCAAAAGCTTGATTGAATGACCCCTTTAGATAAAGACCGTCTTTGCTAGTTTTTTAGGATGGAGTTTTTTTGAGGGCTTCACTGCCCTCTTCAAAAACTTGCCTCCACAAATACGGTACCCTGCACCACTTGCGAGCGGTCGCCTACCATATAGTCAGCATCAAACCCAATTTTTAGATTTTCTCTAAACCCTACCATAGCCCTCGTGGATGCCTCAAACATGAATATTGAGGGGACCATCCCATATAGGTGGAGCTGATCATTGCAAAATTCGGAAGCCTGAATGAAATTCGAGGAGACGGTATTGGGTGTCAATAAAGCTGTCAATATCGCACCTATTGATAAACGCATATCACCGTGAAAATCACTTTTTGTGCAGGTATTGGTCCCCATATTCAATCGAAGACAGGAGCGCAGTGTGGATTGATAAGAGCGATTCACATGCGTATTGAAGTAACTACCACCTGTTTCGCAAAAGCTCGTACAGATGGTCTGTACTGCTCCGATGCTAGCTTCGGGTTCGACGTATAGGGGATCTGCAATTTGGAAACGGCCCGCCAGGTCTAAGTTTGCCGACGCATTGAATAAAGTCGGCTTGGACGTTGCAGTGCTTGAAAATCCGGACCAAAAAATCTGACGCTCAATCAGCGCAGAATCGATAGATCCCATAAGACCGAGAGCCATGGTCCAACCGTTCCATTGAGCGCCGAGGTATGGGCCGAAATAGATCTCTTTCAAACTTGTTTTTCCTACCCCCTCTTTCCAATGGAGCTTAGATCGGCTATAGCCTCCGAAAATTCCGGCCTTCCCTTCCGACGAAAATCGGTGCTCTGCACCTGCAGTGATTCCGAACGTGTCGGAGAAAAACCCCTTACAGTCTTGATAATTGTTTTGCCACATTCCGAAACCGAGCGGATTCACCCAAAAAGTGGTTTTTGGAAGATCTTCAAAATCGTAGCAAGCTCTCCCGTCGTTGCGATCCCAGCGCAACATGGAACTTTGCAATAGCCTAAAGTTATTTTCAAACTCGAACGTAGTCAAGCCGCTGATCTGTCCATTTGCAATTGTTACTAGGGCTTCACGATACTGATCAGCAGGTAGATTCACTAAAGGTATAAGCACTTCCAAAAGCCCCAGGCTTGGTGCATCTACAGGAAATGGGAGGCAAAAAAGGTCAAATGCAACTGCCCTGGCATATCCGGTAAGGTCCTCATTATCTACTGGTGGAATAAAATGGGAGCTCAAGATCTCAAGCTCTAAAGTCCCGTGAGTTGGGTCATCATACCAAAGATAGAAAAGCTCACCACGAGCTGCAGAAATGCTGCT
>CAXNCP010000117.1:0-3097 GCA_964200935.1 Chlamydiia bacterium
CAAATCGTGCAACAACCCTAATAAACGATTTTTCTCGATCTGAGAAAGGTTTAAGGGCTTTGTCGAGGCTTTTTCAAGGACCCTCTCTAGAGAAACTGCAATTTGATCTGCAACCGTTGTGCGGCGCTTGTCTTTCAAAGAAAGGGGAAATGCGTTGCGAATCCTCTCTAAAAAGATCTCCTTAGACTCCCCTTGATAGGTGCGCACGAGCTCTTCTTTGACCTCGATATCCCCTTGGCGCGTTGCTAAAGTATAGATCGCTTGGCGTGGAAGATCTGTTAAACGTTCCCTTAAAGCCGTTGGAAGGGCTCTATAAAATTCATAATACTGCAAGAAATTATAGGGCGTTTGTCTATTCCCATAGGCATAAAGCAGCCAAGTGGAAAAAGCACCATCCTTATAATTTTTTAAAAGGAGTTGTGCTTTTTTGATCCTCTCCCCATGCAAGATGATCGCCTGCGAATTGATCGCCTTCACCTCAGAAGTGATCGACAAGAGCTCATCCAGATCACTAGAAGAGGTTTGGTTATTTTTAGTGTAGAATTCGATCAGGCCCCGAATTTGTGCGATTTCGGCCTCTTGAAGCGGTATCACCTTAAAAACACCGGCAAAACTCGAGAGTTGACCGTTATTGGAGCGTTCGGCAAGCGAATCCATTTTTTTGGACAGGCTCTCATTTTTCTTCAAACGCTCTTTTAAGATGGCATTCACATCATCCATTAAACTTCCTCAAGAACACTTTCTGTCTCTAAAGACGCCTCTTCTTTTAGATGTAAATCTGTTTTACATCCGCGAAGCACTTCTCGGGCCAACTTTTTGAAATCATCCAAAGCACGTGAAGTGCGGGAGATTTCTACAATCGGTTTGCCACGAATCGATGCATCTGCTACGACCTTATCGCGGCGGATTTTGGTTTTCAAGATTTTTTGCGGGAATGTCTCCTCGATCACGTTCAAGAAAGCTTGATTGCTTTTGCCCCGCTCGTTCCAAAAAGAGAGCAAAACGCCGAGTACTTCTACCGGATGGCGCTTGCTGATTTGGGAGATAAATATGCCCAACCGATAGAGCCCTTTGACGCTGTAAAACTCAGGCGTTGCGCAGATCAAACACTTATTCGATGCGATCATCGCAGACTCGGTCAACCAGCATAGTGATGGGGGGGTATCGATGATGATGAAATCGTACTCGGCACGGCTCAGGATCCCTTTTAAGCGCTCGTGGGAGTATCGATCTTGAGCGAGTTGTTCGGTCACCTCAATGCGCTCCAACCATGTATCTGCCGGAACGATATGGAGATTCTTTGTCTCAGTTTCTAAAATGACTTCATGAAGCTGTTTTGTCCCTTGTAAAACAGGAGCCATGGAGTCGTAGGCATCCGGGTCGAAACCCAATCCTGTCGTTAAGTTACTTTGTGCATCAAAATCGATCAGAAGGACCCTCTTTTTGTGCACTTTTGCTAAAACGGCACCAAGATTTAAAGAAACCGATGTTTTGGCGGTTCCCCCCTTGAAGCTAGCGACAGTGATTATTTGCATGTAGAAACCTCACCAAACGGTAATAAAGTTTTTAGTGATTTAGAAGCAACTTCCTCTTTGAGACTATCTAAGACGGTTTGCAGCTTCAGATCATTCAACATCTCATTGGATCTTGCGCGGATTGAAAGTGTCTGTTCTTCTACCTCTTTATCGCCAAGAATCAGCATGTAATTGTATTGCAAAAGCTGCGCATTGCGGATTTTTTTGCCAACAGATTCATTCGAAGAGTCGATATCAACCAGGAATCCTTGGGTTTCGAACACCTCTTTGATGCTCTCCCCATACGCTGCATGTCGATCGGTTACCGGAACAATAACAAGCTGCCTTGGGCTGATCCAAAGGGGGAATTTTCCGGCAAAGTGTTCTACCATGATCCCCAAAAAGCGCTCGATAGATCCTAATATGGCTCTATGGATCATCACGGGTACTTTTTCTTGCCCATCTGAATCGGTGTATTTGAGATGGAAGCGTTCAGGCAAGAACATATCAAGCTGAATGGTTCCACACTGCCACTTGCGATCTAGAGCATCAAGGATCTTAAAATCGATTTTGGGGCCATAGAATGCACCATCCCCCTCATTGATCTTGAAATCGTGTCCCGATGCAACCAGAGCCTTCCTAAGGCCGTTAGTGGCCACTTCCCACATCTCGTCGGTTCCGATACTCTTTTCGGGTCGAGTCGAAAGTTCAAGCGAATATTTCAGGCCAAAAGTTGAGTAGAGGATCTCCACCAGTTTCAAAACATTCAAAATTTCCGATTCGATCTGATCTTCTTTCATAAAGATATGGGCATCATCTTGCACAAAAGAGCGTACGCGGAAAAGGCCAGATAAGGCGCCAGAAAATTCATGCCGATGCACTTGACCAAATTCCATCACACGCAAAGGGAATTCTCTATAGCTATGTTGCTTGCAACCATAGTAAAGCATGCATCCGGGGCAGTTCATCGGCTTGACCGCAAATGTCGCTTTCTCTACCTCGGTGGTATACATATTTTCTCTGTAGTTGGCCCAATGGCCCGATTGTTCCCAAAGCCCTTGGTTCAACAAAATCGGTGTTTTGATCTCAATATAGCCCGCTTTGTACTGTAGATCTCTCCAGTAACCGATGAGCTTGTTGAGCATCAACATCCCTCTAGGGTGGAAAAAAGGCATTCCGGGACCGAATTCATGAAATGAATAGAGATCAAGCTCTGCACCCAGTTTTCTGTGGTCCCTCTTTTTTGCCTCTTCGATATGATCTAAGTAGGCCTTCAGTTGTTTCTTATCGGGAAACGAAATTCCATAAACACGGGTGAGCACAGGATTGTTCGCATCCCCTTTCCAGTATGCCCCTGAAACTTTTGTGAGTTTGAGGGCGCGCACTTTACCAATATTGAAAAGGTGAGGTCCACGGCAAAGGTCGAAAAACTCCCCTTGGCGATAGGCAGTGATCGCAGAGTCTTCGGCTAAGTTGGAGATCAACTCACATTTGAATGGGTTGTCTTTGAAAGAATCAAGAGCCTCTTTTTTATTCTTGAATGTGATTTTTTCGGGTTTAAAATTTTCATTCACCACCTCTTG
>CAXNCP010000118.1:0-3072 GCA_964200935.1 Chlamydiia bacterium
GCGATCAGCGAAGAGGTAGATCTGATCGAAATCGACCAGAAACCGGCCTACCACGGCGCAAAAATCCAAATCTCTCGTGAAAATAATCTCCACTCAGTTGTCCACTATCGTGAGGGGAAAATGCATGGGCCGATGCGCGTGTTTTTCCCGACCGGACTCGTTCGAGCCGAGGGGGAGTTTATGAACGGACTAGAACAGGGTACATTTAATCAATACTATGAAGACGGCTCCAAATTTGAAGAGACCCCTTTTGTAATGGGCAAGCGAGAGGGTGAATCGATCCAATATCACCCTTCTGGAAGAAAAGCGCGCACAGTGCAGTGGAAAGGGGGGAAAAGAGAGGGTAAGGAGACCAGCTGGTTTGAAAATGGTGTCATTTCGACCGTTTCCAATTATGTCGATGATAAATTGCAAAATGAGGGCTCTAATCCTGCAATTGTTGTCTACTCAGAAAAAAAAGCGGTAAAAGAGATCCAAGAGTATGACAAAGGGATTCCGATCAACAGCCACATCCAGTACTACAGCAATGGTAAAGAGCGCCAACGTGTAACCTTCAAGGAGGGGAAAATCGATGGTTCTATTGTCACCAAAAACATCGATGGAAAAGTGATTGGGCAAGCCCAGTTCAAAATGGGTGTACCTTACGGATACCATTTTTTGAAGCATGACAACGGAAATACCGCATTTGAGGGGGAGTACGATAATGATGGAAAAATCGTTGGCTTCATCCATGAGTACAACGAGCAAGGTCAACTGTTGTCCAAATATAGACGGATCAACGGGCAATTCGATGGGGAAAATGATGCATGGTATCCTAACGGAAACCAGCGTATTGCGAGCTGCTACAAGGACGGAAAGCTGGACGGGGAGGTTAAATCCTACTTTGAAAACGGAAAATTGCAAAGCCAGGGCCGTTTTGTTGAGGGAAAAAGGGACGGCAGACACCTTGAATTCAATGAAAAAGGGGAGAAAATCGCCGACATCGAGTTCAAAATGGATGTCCCATCCGGTAAATGGATGACCTGGTTTGAGGGGGGGAAACAAAAACAGGACATCTCATACGTCGATGGGAAAAAATCGGGGCTGTGCAAGCAGTTTGCCGCGAATGGTCAAATTCTTTTAGAGGCCAATTACATCGATGACAAAATTGAGGGTGAGTACAAAGAATACCATGAGAATGGGGCGATCAGCGTGATCGGAGTCTATGTAAACGGGAAATCCGAGGGGACATTCAAGGGGTATTATCCTGATGCTTCTATCCGTTTTCAGCGGGATTTTAAAGATGGTAAACCGGCTGGTGAACATAAAGATTTTTTTGAGAAAGTAAATCTTAGTGGCGATTCCTTGGTCCAAAAGATCATGAACTTTGACTCTGAGGGTGTTTTTCACGGGGAGCAGAGGTCCTATCATCCTAACGGGCTCATCGCAAGCGTTGTAAATTATGATGCGGGCGTTCTACAGGGCCTCAAGGCAGCCTTCGATCTCGACGGGCGCAAAATTGAGGAGGCTTGGTTTGAAAACGGAAAGCTCCATGGACCCTATTTGAGTGTAGATCAAGATGGGCGTGAAACGGTCTTGAATTACGTCGAAAACAAAAAAGAGGGCCCATACGTTGTCTACCATAAAGACGCTGGTGATGGTGTTAAGGTGCGTGCTTTAGAGGGCACGTTTAAAAATTCCAAGGTAGATGGGGAGCTTAGGGAGTACAACATCTATGGGGATCTTGTGGCGATGACCACCTATAAAAATGGGAAAAAAGAGGGTTTGAGTGCCTTGTATGGCGAGAATGGGAAGGTTTTGATGACAGTCGAGTACTTGAACGATGTCAAAGAGGGCCGGCTCATCCAATATTTTCCATCGGGGATCGTTGCAAAAAAAGCATATTTTAAAAACGATCAACAAGAGGGTACCTTAGAGGAATTTTACCCAAGCGGCTCTTTGTACAATCGGAGCTTTTACAAGCATGGTGTTTTGGACGGGGTAAGTGTTAGCTACTCTGAAGAGGGGGTTAAGATTTTTGAAGGGGAGTACGATATGGGGAAAAAATCGGGCCTCTTTAACAAATATACAGCTGAAGGCGCCCTCAGATTGGAGCAACGTTTTGAGAGCGATACCCTCATCTACAAAAAGACGATTGATGAAAAGGGGAAAGTGACTGAGCACGCTCTATAAAGAGGGGATTGCAAACGCTACAAAAAAAACCCTTCTCTACCATTGTCTCTTGATTGAGCCCTTTTTATCGATTCACTCGGTATTGGGGCTCATTTTATGTAATTATCTTCATGCATCTGCCCTCCAAATTGCAATTTTGACCACTTTAAGGCCTGTGATCAGTTTTCTCTCTTTTTATTGGGGCTCATTCATTCAAGGAGACAGCCGTTCTTTAAGATGGAATTTGATGGTGGCCCACGCATTGTCATTGATTCCATTTATTTTTGTACCGCTCTTTCCTTGTGTTGAGTACATGATTTTCGCTTCTGCAATGTTCACACTCTTTTATCGGGCAGAGACCCCTGCGCTCATGGAGATCATCCGGAGAAACTTGAGTAAAAATCAACGGGAAACGAGTTATTCTTCTGCGACCGGTGCGGCTTATGTGGAGGGAATTTTGCTAGCTCTTTTTACTGGTTGGATCATTGAGCATCTAGATAGCGGTTGGATCTATCTCTTTTTTTTCTACGCCCTAATCGGCCTTTTTTCGTTATTTTTTCAAGCCCGTTTGGAAATTAGTGAAACAGATAGTTTGAATCAAAAGGGGGCGCGTTTTTCTTTTTTAGAGCCGATCCTCTCAGGTCTCAATCTTTTGAAGACAGATAAACAGTTCTTCCGTTTTCAATTGGGCTATTTTTTTTGCGGGGGTGGTTTGATGTTTGCAATGCCGGCAATCCCCTTTTTTTTAACAAGCCATGGCTTTGGGTTCACCACCTTATTTACCTCCAACTCTGCGATCAAAGAGGTTGGGATGATTTTGGCGACCCCTTTATGGGGATATTTGATGAAACGATTCAGATATGAAACGTTATCTGGGGTGGTGTTTATATGCTGTGCCGTTTTTTTAGGTACGCTCCAGTT
>CAXNCP010000119.1:0-3007 GCA_964200935.1 Chlamydiia bacterium
GAATTTCCATCCGAAGCTGAGCCAGCATTTTCTCTTTTTCAGATACCTTTATAGATCTTTTCTCAGTAGAAGTTATAGCTTGGGATCGATTCTCATCTAAAACAGACAACACCCTGATTTTGCAATCTGGCAGACAACGGATAATCCGCTCGGACCAATAAGAGGGATTTGAAGAAAAAACCTGGATCAACTCTTGATCGGCCAATAGCCTTTCCAACCCACGTGCACCTGTTTTAGTTAAAAATTGGTCCACATGATCCGCTGAACTCAGATCGCCATCTTCAAGATCCTCTTTCAATAGCGAGACTTTACGCTCTAGCCAAACTTCGGACCAGTTCTTTTTTCGTATTTGAGAATCTACAGAAATTTCTACGGCATGAGGCATCCAGGAAAGGCCGGTTAAATTTCTTATTTGATCAAAAAGGGGTGCGTCTTGAGCTAAAACTTTTGGGATGCTCAAGTTGCGATTGACTAAAAGCTTGAACAGCTCCGGGATGTCGGATACATCCCCCTCAAGAATTTCTTGACGGTACAATCTGTAGGCACCTTGACCGATCGGATCAGAATCTAAAAAAAGTGTTGTATAAACGGGTTGCATCCCGGCATTTTATATAAAATTAGTTATAAAATCACCGCTTTTTATTCCGCTCTTACCCCTTTGCGCACAAAATCGTCTCTATGGTATCTTTAAGTCCCTATGCAAGAATTGCCTAAAACTTTTGATCCCAAAGCAAATGAAGAGCGTGTAACCCCTTTATGGAAAGGGGCATTTGTGGCCGATGCATCAAGTCCTAATCCCCCCTATTCTATCGTGATCCCCCCTCCAAACGTGACAGGTCAGCTCCACATGGGCCATGCTTTAGATGGCAGCGTTCAAGATCTTTTGATCCGCTACCACAGGATGCGAGGTTATAACGTCGTATGGTTTCCTGGGACCGATCATGCGGGTATTGCGACACAGACTGTTGTCGAAAGGATGCTTTTGAGCACGCTCCAAAAGCGTCGAACCGATATGACCAAAGAGGAGTTTTTAGCATACGCTTTTGAGTGGAAAGATGAGTATGAAGAGCGGATTCTATCCCAATTCAAGCGTATTGGCGCCTCTTGTGACTGGACAAGGCAGCGATTCACACTCGACTCGGTCTGCTCCACGGCTGTCAACACGATGTTCAAAAAACTTTATGACAAAAAATTGATCTATCGGGGCCTTTACCTGGTAAATTGGGATCCATTGACAGAAACAGCCCTTGCGGACGATGAGGTCGAGTATGAGGAGCAAGAGGGTAAACTTTACACTTTCCAATTTCCCTTAAGCGACGACTCTGGCTTCATCCAGGTAGCAACCACTCGCCCCGAGACGATGCTGGCCGATGTTGCTATCGCAGTCCACCCAAAAGATTCAAAGTATCTCGCCTATCACAACAAAACTTTTTACCATCCTGCGAGAAAAACCGATCTCCCTATTGTTTTGGACCATTTTGTAGATCCTGAATTTGGTACCGGTGCGGTCAAAATCACCCCGGGCCATGATCCGAACGATTATGCGTGCGCCAAAAGACTGGGCCTCGATGCGTTGAACATGATGACCCCCAATGGCCATGTCATCGAGGGGCACGGCGTCTACTCAGGCTTGAAGATGACCGAGGCAAGAGATCTCATCGTCCAAAAGATGAAAGAGAGTGGCCACCTGGTCAAAATTGAAAAACACACCCATCGTGTAGGGATTTCCTACCGTTCAAAGGCGGTGATTGAACCATTCTTATCCAAGCAGTGGTTTGTCAATATGCGCGCCTACAAAGAACGGCTTAAAGAGATCGTAGAAAATAAAGAGGTAGAGATTGTACCTCAAGAGTGGGTGAAGACTTATCTACACTGGATCGACAATCTTCAGGATTGGTGCATATCAAGACAGCTTTGGTGGGGACATTCCATCCCTATTTGGTATGATCTAGAAAATGAAGACCACACGATCTGCTACGTGGGCGACGGTGTTCCCCCTGAAGTGGAAAAAAACCCTCAAAGATGGCGTAAGGATCCGGATGTTTTAGACACCTGGTTTTCTAGTGCACTTTGGCCGTTGAGTTGCACCGGGTGGCCCCAAAACACCAAAGACTTTCACACATTTTACCCCACTTCAGTTCTAGTAACTGGCCATGATATCCTGTTCTTTTGGGTGGCTCGCATGCTCTTGATGGCCGAGTTTGCCGAGCAAGCACCCCCTTTTAAACAGGTTTTCCTGCACGGACTCATTTATGCGAAGTCCTATTGGAGAGAAGGGCCGAATGGCCATATCCAATATGTTTCAAAAGAGGAACGAAGTGCATTTGAGCTGATGGACAAACCTCCTAAAGGGGTACAGTTCAAATGGGAAAAAATGTCCAAATCTAAAGGGAATGTCATCGATCCAGTCGAGATGATTGAAACCTACGGGGTCGATGCGGTCCGCTTTACCCTTTTATCGTTGGTATCCCATGCGCGCCAAATCGATCTAGACACCCGCCGTTTTGAAGAGGGGCGTAACTTCATCAATAAAATCTGGAATGCTTTTCGATTTACCTTACCCCACTTGGATGATTACGACCGTCTCCCCGAAATAGACTACGATTCTCTTGGGCATGCCAACCGTTGGATTTTGGCCAAGTTGAGTGAGACAAGCAAAGAAATTGATACCTTGATGGGGCGCTACTTTATCAATGAAGCGAGCATGCGTGTTTACCGCTTCTTCTGGGACGAGTTTTGCGCAGTCTATCTAGAGGCGATCAAACCGGTTCTATTCAAGAAAAAAGGGACTGGGAAAGATTTTGATGAGACAAGGGCTGTTTTGCTCCATGTACTGATCGAATCTTTAGCTTTGATGCACCCCTTCATCCCTTTTGTGACAGAAGAGATCTACCAGACGATCAGAGAAAAAATTGAGGGGCTCGATCCCCTTCTTGCCAAAAGGCAGATGGGTTCACTTCCTAAAGGCTTTGATGTCACCTATTTCGATTTAGCACTTGAATGGGTT
>CAXNCP010000120.1:0-9751 GCA_964200935.1 Chlamydiia bacterium
AATACCGCATTCGACAGATACTGCGCAGTAAAGGATACTTTGGCAACCGATCACCCGGTTTTGCGGGGTCTTCAGATGCGGGGGGAAAGGGGGGAGATTTTTCCCAAAATCCATGATCCGATCGTAAAATTGATCAGAATTGAGTCCTGCAAAGACTTTAAGTAGTCCCTCTTCGCGTTCATTAATGCTCATGGCTAGTATTATAGCCCTTGAACACCTTTTGTTACTAGTTAAACGGGATTTAAAAAATAATTAAGAAACGTCTCGGCGCCTCCTATTACCCCCTTGGGTGGGGGTGAAAAAAGATCGTTTCCATGAAAACAATTGTGTATTTTCCCAAAACGACATAAACTTCATCGAGAAAATTGAGGAGATATGTCCGGAAAAGAGGAATTTATCGAGATTGAGGGCAAAATCATTGATGTGATGCCCAACGCCACATTCAAAGTTAAAGTTGATGGTTATGAAGACATGTTTGTCACAGCAACACCATCAGGGAAAATTCGACTGAGAAATATCCGTTTAACCAGGGGTGACCAAGTCAAACTCGAGATGAGCCCCTACGACATGAACCGTGCTCGGATCACATACCGCATCAGATAAAGGAAAGTTCTAAGGGTCAAAATATTGGCTTGCGTTTATAACACAAAGTCAATATGCTCTTAAGCATTCATTTTTTTGAGTATCGCCCGGGTAGCTTAGTGGTATAGCACACGCATGGTAAGCGTGAGGTCGAAGGTTCGATTCCTTTCCCGGGCAAACAAAACAAAAAAACAAATATCGCCTCGACATAACCTCGAAGGAGTGACAAATGGCAAAAGAGAGTTTTCAGCGTACGAAACCTCACGTAAACATCGGTACCATCGGACACGTTGACCATGGTAAAACAACATTAACAGCTGCCATCACAAAAAATCAGGCAGACAAAAAACTCGCGCAATTTAAAGCTTACGATCAGATCGACAAAGCTCCTGAGGAAAAAGCGCGCGGTATCACCATCAACGCTACACACGTTGAATACGAAACAACAACACGTCACTATGCTCACGTTGATTGCCCTGGTCACGCTGACTACGTCAAGAACATGATCACTGGTGCAGCTCAGATGGATGGAGCGATCCTCGTTGTTGCTGCAACTGACGGTCCAATGCCACAAACACGTGAACACATTCTCTTGGCTCGCCAAGTAGGTGTTCCTGCGATCGTTGTCTTCTTGAACAAAGTTGACATGATGGTAGGTGATGAAGAGTTAATTGACCTCGTTGAGTACGAGATCACAGAGCTTCTTGAGAAATATGGCTACAAAGACTGCCCAATCGTTCGTGGTTCTGGTCTCAAAGCTCTCGAAGGGGATGCGAAGTATGTTGCTGCTATCGACAAGTTGATGGAAGCAGTTGACACGCACATCCAAACTCCTGCTCGTGAAATCGATAAACCCTTCCTTCTCCCTATCGAAGACGTTTTCTCCATCTCCGGTCGCGGTACTGTTGTAACAGGCCGTTGTGAGCGTGGACAAGCACGCGTTGGCGAAGAGATGGAAATCATCGGTTACGGAATCACCAAGAAAACTACCGTTACAGGTGTTGAGATGTTCCAAAAGACTCTTGACTACGCTGAATCTGGTGAAAACGTAGGACTTCTCCTCCGTGGTATCGAGAAAAAAGACGTGCAACGTGGTCAAGTTGTAGCCAAACCCGGCACAATTAAGCCGCACACTAAGTTCACTGCACAGCTTTACGTTCTCACAAAAGAAGAAGGTGGAAGACATAAGCCTTTCTTCGAAGGGTACAGACCACAGGTTTACATCCGTACAGCGGACATCACTGCGACTGTCCACCTAATGGATGGAAAAGAAATGGTTATGCCAGGTGATAACTGCAACCTCACAATCGAGCTGCTCGCAAGCATGCCGCTCGAAAAAGGTATGAGATTTGCTCTCCGTGAAGGCGGACGCACAATCGGTGCCGGAACAGTTGTAGATATTCTTGCTTAATGCTATTTTAGGGAGGTTACCATGCCTCCCTAATAATTATTTGGGTGCTTAGCTCAGCTGGTAGAGCGTCGGTCTCCAAAACCGCAGGTCGGGGGTTCGATCCCCTCAGCACTCGTTATCTTCAAAAGAAGGTTTAACATGACATCTAAAACTGTCCAATTTCCTACAGCAAGCAACATTAAAAAGAGTAATTCCATGCTTGGTGAATTCAAGTCAGAAATGCGCAAGTTGACGTGGCCCGCAAAAGACGAGGTCATTCGTGGGACAAAGGCTGTTTTAGCATCACTTTTTGTTTTTGGATTAGGTATTTACGTGGTGGATCTTGCGATCCGTGGCGCTTTGAACCTGATCCAAACAGCGGTGAATGTCTTATTTCGATAGTTAGGTACGTTCATGCATCATTGGTACGTTGTACAGGTTATTTCTGGTCTTGAGAAAAAAGTAAAAAAATCCATTGAAGAGGGACGCCCACAGGCCGGAATGGAAACTGTTGTCGCTCAGGTGGTTTTGCCAACCGAGAACGTTTCTGAAGTCAAAAAAGGTCAGCAACGGATTGTCGAACGTAAAGTTTGGCCCGGCTACGTAATAATTCAGATGGAAATAAACGACGACTCTTGGCAATATATTAAAAGCTTTGATGGAGTCATCGGATTTTTAGGGGGCGAAAAGCCTGTCCCGCTCTCAAACGCAGAGGTTCAAACGATCCTTTCTGAGTTGGAGAATAAGCAAGGTGGTCTTGTTCACCGTCACGATATCCGTGCGGGTGACAAGGTTAAAATTGTTGATGGGGTCTTTGAGACCTTTACCGGTACTGTCGTCGATTCTGACGCCAATAAGGGTAAACTCAATGTTCTTGTCTCAATTTTCGGTCGCGAGACCAAGGTCGAGCTCGAATTCTGGCAGGTTGAAAAAATCTTCAGTGAGCAAGATCAATAAACAAAGACTCGGTGTTTTTTAAAAAAATGAATACCGAATCAAACGTCTAAATGACGACAAAGGAAAAAAATGGCTAAAAAGGTTACTGGGACGATTAAACTTCAGCTCCCAGCAGGGAAAGCAAATCCCGCCCCACCTGTTGGTCCCGCTCTCGGCTCGAAGGGTGTCAATATTATGGCATTCTGTAAAGAGTTCAACGCGGCGACTCAGGCTAAGGCCGGGTCGATCATCCCTGTTGTGATCACAGTTTATGCTGATAAATCATTCACATTTATCACAAAAAATCCCCCCGTTTCAAACTTGTTGTTGAAGGCTATCGGTGCTGAAAAAGGATCGAAGACTCCAAACAGTGCGAAAGTGGGTAAAATCAGTCGGAGTGAAGTCCGAAAAATCGCTGAGATTAAGCTTTCCGAAATGAACGCAGCTTCCCTCGAGGCAGCTGAAGCGGTCGTTGCGGGTACAGCACGCTCCATGGGCATTGACGTAGTAGCAGGTTAATGGAGGAGTGACTGTGGCAAAATTAAGCAAAAGAATGAGAGAGATCAAAAAATCTCTTGATAAGCGCTCCTTGACTCTTCAAGAGGCGGTAGTTCAAATTAAAGATGAACCTAAAGTAAAATTCGACGCTAGCGTTGATATCAATATTTCTTTGAATGTTGATACCAAAAAAGCGGATCAGCAAGTTCGAACAAGCTTAGTGCTTCCGCACGGTACTGGTAAAGCAGTACGCGTTGTGGTCGTCACTAAAGACCTTGAAAAGGCTGCCCAGGCTAAAGCTAACGGTGCGATCGAAGCGGGCTCTTTGGAGCTTTTAGACCGCATGCAAGCTGGCTGGGTCGACTATGACCTCGTAATTGCGTCTCCTGACGTAATGCGCGATTTTGCTAAGGTTGCAAAAGTTCTCGGCCCACGAGGACTGATGCCAAACCCCAAGTCCGGAACTGTTACACAAGATGTTGTAACGGCAACGGTTGAGGCTTGCAAAGGTAAAGTCGAGTTGAAGCCCGACAAAATGGGACAAGTGCATTTAAGAATCGGACGCTTATCGTTTGAGAATCAGAAGCTGATTGAGAATGCTGAGGCTATTTTAGCCGAGCTGATCAAGGCAAAGCCAAGAACTCTCAAAGGTGCATTTATTAAAAGTGTATACATGGCATCCACCATGGGTGGAAGTCATCAATTAGCAGTTTCGGCGGAGTAAGAACCATGAGGAAAGAGAAAGAGTATCTTCTAGAAGAGATCGCGGATTCGATTCCTCAAGGATCCAATCTTGTTCTTGTCAATTACGGTAAAATGGAGCCGAACGTAGCCCACGATTTTCGTCGCAGAATTTCAAAGGCTGGCGGACGCTACCTTGTCGTAAAAAAACGTATTTTCCGCAAAGCTGCGGAAACAAAAGGGATGAAAATAGACATTTCCCACCTTGAAGGAAATGTCGGTTTTGTTGTAGCAAAGGATCACTTCCTTGAGACTACCAAAGAACTTTATAATTTCAGAAGCGATAATAAAGATCTGATCAAGGTTCTTGGTGGACATTATGAGGGGAGCTTCTGCTCTTCTTCGCAGGTGGAGATGATTTCAAAACTCCCAAGCCTACCAGAAATGCGCGCACAATTCCTCGGTACACTCGAGGCGCCGCTTTCACAAACATTGGGTGTCGTTGAGGCAATTTTGACCTCAGTCATCTACTGCTTGGACAACAAAGCTAAAGATCAACAATCATGATTTTGGAGAAGTAACGTGAGTAAACATACTTTAGATCAACTCGTAGACGAGCTAAGCGCTCTTACCGTTCTTGAAATGGCTGAACTTAAAACCAAACTTGAAGACAAGTGGGGAGTTAAAGCAGCAGCAGGTGTTGCAATGGTTGCAGGACCAGCAGCAGGCGGAGCAGCAGCTCCAGCAGCAGAAGCTGAAGCACAAGAGTTCACTGTAACGCTTGAGCCAGTAGATGCTGATAAAAAAGTTGCAGCGATCAAAGTTGTGCGTGAAATCACAGGTCTTGGCCTTAAAGAGGCTAAAGAGCTTGTAGAAGCAGCGCCAAAAATGGTCAAAGAGCAGCTTAACAAAGCTGATGCACAAGCCCTCGCTAAAAAGTTTGAGGATGTGCAAATTAAAGTTACTGTCAAAGCAATGTAATTGTTGTTTTAATTAGTAGTTATAGGCAAAGCGAAAAAACAAAGTTTTTTTGCTTTGCCTTATTCAATTTTCTTTGGGAATCACTCAGATTCGGGGTTTTAAATGGCTATTAGACCACCTAAGAGGGTCAGTTTACAAAAACGGCAAGAAATTATTGATTTGCCGAATTTGATTGAAGTGCAAATCAAATCCTACCAACAATTCTTACAAAACGATCGTCTTGTTGACGAGCGTGATAACGTAGGATTGGAAGAGGTTTTCAGAGAGGTATTTCCGATCAAATCTTATGACGAAAAAATCATCCTCGAATACCTATCCTACAATTTAGGAGTACCTAAATACACACCGGAAGAGTGTATTAAAAGGGGTATCACATATAATTCCGCATTAAAGGCTAAATTCAGACTTACCGATGAGACCGGTATCAAGGAAGAAGAGGTCTACTTAGGGACCCTTCCTCTCATGACCCAAAGGGGAACCTTTGTGGTCAATGGTGCCGAGCGTGTCATCGTCTCCCAGCTTCATCGCTCACCCGGTATCTGCTTCGAGCAAGATAAGCACCCAAAAGGGAACATTCTTTATTCTTTCCGGATCATTCCTTACAGAGGAAGCTGGTTAGAAGCATCTTTTGATATCAACGACCACGTCTACATCTACGCTGACAAAAAGAAACGTCGTCGCAAAATTTTGGCAACATCTTTCATCCGTACGTTAGGTTATTCGACGAACGCAGACATCATTGAGGAGTTCTTCGAGACGAGAAAGGTGAAAATCCGCTCTGAAAAGGATTTCGCTAAAATTGTTGGAAAGATTCTGGCCGAGGATGTTCTTGATGAAGCATCAGGAACAGTATACGGAAAAGCATCAGAAAAGCTCACAACAGCAATGTTGAAAAGAATTTTTGATGCCAACATCACCACATTGAAAATCGCAGAAGATGCGGACGAAACTTCACCTATCATCAAAATGTTGGCAAAAGACCCAACAGATTCTTATGAGTCTGCTTTAAAGGACTTTTACCGCAAATTGAGACCGGGTGAGCCGGCGACCCTCTCCAATGCACGCTCTGTGATGATGCGACTTTTCTTCGATCCGAAACGTTACAATTTAGGGCGTGTCGGTCGTTATAAAATGAACAAAAAGCTTTCGGTCGAAACAAATGACGAAGCGTTAAACGTGGTCACTTTGAAAAAAGAGGACATAGTTTTAGCTCTGAAGTATTTGATCCGTCTGAAAAACGGAGACCCCCAAGCCCAAATCGATGACATCGACCATTTGGCGAACAGAAGGGTCCGTTCCGTTGGAGAGCTTGTCCAAAACCAATGCCGTATCGGATTTGTCCGTATGGAGAAAATTATCCGTGAGAGAATGAATCTTTTCGATTTCTCTAGCGATACATTGACTCCGGGTAAGGCGATTTCTGCACGTGGCCTCCAAGGGGCGATCAAAGATTTCTTTGGCCGTTCACAGCTGTCCCAGTTCATGGACCAGACCAACCCAATCGCCGAATTGACGCACAAACGTCGTCTTTCAAGCCTTGGGCCTGGTGGATTGAACAGAGACAGAGCCGGCTTTGAGGTTCGTGACGTTCACCCAAGCCACTATGGACGTGTCTGCCCGATTGAGACTCCTGAAGGTCCAAACATCGGTTTGATCACATCGTTGTCCTCTTTTGCGAAGATCAACGAGTTCGGTTTTGTCGAAACTCCGTATCGTATCGTCCGTGACGGGATTGTCACTGATGAGATCGAGTACATGACAGCAGATATGGAAGAAAAATGTGTCATTGCACAGGCTTCTGCCCATCTAGACGAGCACAACATGTTCACAGAGGACTTCTGCTGGGCGCGCCACAAAGGTGAATCGATGAAGATCGAGGCATCCAAGGTAACCCATATGGACGTTTCTCCAAGACAGCTCGTTTCCGTTGTTACTGGATTGATTCCGTTCCTCGAGCACGATGACGCTAACCGTGCCTTGATGGGATCGAACATGCAGCGCCAAGCTGTGCCGCTTTTGATCACCGAGGCCCCAGTTGTGGGTACCGGTATCGAAAAGCGTGCTGCTAGCGACTCTTGCGCGGTCATCATCGCAGAGGAGGCTGGTGAAATCGAGTACGTTGACGGTTACAAAATCGTAATTGCGCCGGAAAGAAGCCCTTTGAGCAAAAAGGTCTATCCACTTGTCAAATTCATGCGTTCTAACTCTGGAACCTGTATCAACCAAACACCATTGGTGAGCGTTGGGGATAAAGTCGTTGCAGGGGACGTCTTGGCAGATGGACCTGCTACAGATAAAGGGGAGGTCGCCCTTGGTAAAAACGTCCTTGTGGCTTTTATGCCCTGGTGTGGTTACAACTATGAGGATGCGATCATCATCTCCGAGGAGCTGATCCGTAAAGACTACTACACATCTATCTATCTGGAAGAGTTTGAACTCACAGCACGTGACACCAAACTTGGAAAGGAGGAGATCACTCGCGATATTCCTAACGTATCCGAAGAAGCGCTTGCTAACCTTGGAGATGACGGGATCATCCGCATTGGTGCTGAAGTAAAACCGGGAGACATCCTTGTTGGTAAAATCACACCAAAGTCCGAGACCGAACTTTCTCCGGAAGAGCGCCTCTTGCGTGCTATTTTCGGTGAAAAGGCTGCAGATGTAAAGGATGCCTCATTGACTGTTCCACCAGGAACTGAAGGTGTTGTAATGGATGTGCGTGTATTTTCCCGCGTAGATCGTCTTTCGAAGACAGACGATGAGCGCGTTGAAGAGCGTAGCCAGATCCAAGATATCCATAAGTCTTTCAAGGAAAAAGAGGTCGAAGTCACGGTCGAAATGCACGAAAAGCTTGGAGCTCTCCTCATCGATGAGAAGGCCCCCGAGTCGATCATGCACAAAAAGACTGGTGAAATCATCATCCGCCAAGGACAGGTAGTCACACAGGACATCTTGGAGACAATCGAGTCTACTCCGCTACAGGACCTGATTATCCCACCGGCTGATCTATATGAGACGATGAAGATCATCTTGCGAGAATTCCACTCAGCAATTGAGGCTTTAGAGTCCAAGTACAAGTCGGAGGTTGAGCATCTCAAGAAAGGGGATACCGAGCTAGAGACTGGAGTTATCCGTCAGGTAAAAGTCTACATTGCCACCAAGCGTAAGCTACAAGTCGGCGATAAGATGGCGGGACGTCACGGTAACAAAGGGGTAGTATCCAAAATTGTTCCCGAGTCTGACATGCCTTATCTTGAGGATGGATCACCGATCCAAATCATTTTGAACCCTCTTGGTGTACCTTCTCGTATGAACTTGGGACAGATGCTAGAGACCCATCTTGGCTTCGTTGCTAAGAAGAAGGGGATCTACGTTAAGAGCCCGGTCTTTGAAGGTTTCCCTGAGAAAGAAATTTGGAAGATGTTTGAAGAACTTGACATGGAACCAGACGGAAAATCGTATCTCTACGATGGTCGTACCGGTGAAAGATTCGATAGTAAAGCGGTAGTTGGATACATTTACATGTTGAAACTCTCCCACCTTGTTGCTGATAAGATTCACGCCCGTGCGATCGGACCATACTCGCTTGTTACCCAGCAGCCACTTGGCGGTAAGGCGCAACGAGGAGGACAACGTTTCGGTGAGATGGAGGTGTGGGCACTTGAAGCATATGGTGCTGCAAACCTCTTGCAAGAGATGTTGACCGTAAAATCGGATGACGTGGACGGAAGAACCCGTATCTACGCATCGATTGTAAAAGGAGATAACATTCTTCAGGCCGGAACACCAGAATCCTTCAACGTTCTCGTTAAAGAGATGCAAGGACTTGGTTTGGATATTCGAGGATTTGTTGAAACCCCAGTAGAGGCTCTAGCTTAAAGGTACAAAATGCATCAAAAAGAAGAACAACTACACGAACAGCACTTTGATCACCTCTCCATTCGTATCGCGTCTGATGACGTGATACGTGGTAGCTGGTCACGCGGTGAGATCAAAAAGTCGGAGACGATTAACTATCGCACAAGCAAGCCAGAGAAAGGCGGACTTTTCTGCGAGAAAATCTTTGGCCCCATGAAAGATTGGGAGTGTGCCTGCGGAAAGTATAAAAAAATCAAACACAAAGGGATCGTTTGTGACCGTTGTGGTGTTGAGGTAACCCTTTCTAAAGTTCGTCGCGATAGAATGGCCCACATTGATTTGGCTGTTCCAGTTGTGCACATCTGGTTCTTTAAGAGCCAGCCGTCCAGAATTGGAAACCTCCTCGGCATGTCTTCCGGAGATCTTGAACGTATCATCTATTATGAAGAATACGTTGTTGTTGAACCTGGTCGAACAACGCTCGAGAAAAAGCAGCTCTTGACCGACATTGAGTACCGTGAAGCCCAAGAAAAATGGGGAACCGACTCATTCAAGGCGATGATGGGAGGAGACGCAATCCGTCAGCTTCTCATTTCGGAGGATCTTGAGGCTACGGTTGTAGAGCTCAAAGAAAAGCTGAAAAAGACTAAGTCGACCCAGGCGCGGATGAAAATCGCAAAACGGTTGAAGATCGTTGAGGGATTCACAAATTCCGACAACAAGTCTGAGTGGATGGTGATGGCAGCAGTGCCAGTAATTCCACCCGACTTGCGTCCTTTGGTACCACTGGATGGTGGACGATTTGCAACATCGGATCTCAATGAC
>CAXNCP010000121.1:0-12055 GCA_964200935.1 Chlamydiia bacterium
TTGCAATTAACCTCGAAAATCACCCGTATTTGACCGGTTAAAATTTGTTTGTGGGAAAATGTTTCATTTGGTACTCTTTTCCCCAAGAGACTCTTTAGAGAGATTTATTCTTAAAAGTATTGAAAAAATCACCTCGTTTCGAAGGAAGACCTATGTCATTGAAACTAATCGGCAGAAAAAAAGGGATGACTCATCACTTTGATGATCAAGGGAATGTCATACCTTGCACAGTTCTGCAGCTTAAAACACACGTAGTGTCTCAGGTGAAAACTCTCGAGAAAGATGGATACGAGTCAATCCAGTTGGCAACAGAAAAGCTAACCGGAGCCAAAAGGGCTAACCACAGCAAGCCCCAACTCGGCCACTTCGAGAAAAATTCACAAGAGCCACGTAAATATTTAATTGAATCCAAAGTAGCCGAGATCGAAAAGTACCCGCTTGGTACCGAAATCGATCTTTCAGTTTTTGATGACGTCAAAAACATTGATGTCACTGCGGTTTCTAAGGGAAAGGGGACCCAGGGTGTTATGAAGCGCCATGGTTTCAAAGGATTTGGAGACTCACATGGTGAAGGTCCAATCCATCGTCACGGCGGTTCTACCGGTCAACGCTCCTCTATCGGTCGCGTGTGGAAAGGGCGTAAGATGCCTGGTCGCATGGGGAACGAGAGAGTGACCATTCAAAACCTCAAAATAGTGAAAATCGACCGCGAAAACGAGGTAATTCTTGTGAAAGGTGCCGTTCCTGGCTCCAATAACGGAATTGTCGAGATCACGAAATCGGTTAAAGGAAGATAGGGGTAGCACGTGTCAAACATTAAACAATACGATTTGAAAACAAACGTGTGCCTAGAAAAAGCGATTCGAATCGAAGCTGATCTCGATCTCAACAGGCCGCTCGTAAAAAATTACATCGAAGCTTTGCGTTTCAACCTGCGCCAATGGTCTGCTTGCACCTTGAGAAGAGGTGAGGTAAACCGTACCGGTAAAAAAGCACGCCGCCAAAAAGGTACAGGTGGTGCTCGTCACGGTGACTGGGCTGCTCCGCAAATGCGCAAAGGGGGACGTGCTCATGGTCCAAAACCAAAATTTGACCAACACATCCGCATTAACCAAAAAGAAAAAAGATTTGCTATCCGATCGTTGCTAAACGAAAAGATTTCAAACGGCAAAGTTGTAGTTGTTCCGATGGATTGGGTTGACCAATTCAAAGAGGGTCCAAAGACAGCGATTGCTAACCAAGTATTTAAAACAGCAGGCGTTATCGGCCAAGATTGCATCATCCTCTTTGGAGACAGAAATGTTGAAAAGGAATTGGAGCTTCACAACCTCAAAATGTCTCTAAGAAATATCCCGAACATCTACACATCTACTTTGGGCCAGCTCAACGGGTTAGATCTTATACGTAATAAAAATGTCTTTATTGTTGTTACCGACTTGTCGGAACTTGAGACTTATTTAAACGCTTAATGGTGAGTTTATGAAGAATGTTTTGAAAACTCGCTACATGAGCGAGAAAGTCCAAAATCTCCAACAGTTGAAGAACAACGATAGCAACAAATCCGTTCGGAAGTTCAACAAGGATGTAGTGGCATTTATTGTAGATGTCAATGCAAACAAAGCTGAGATCAAGGCGGCTGTTGAGAAGATCTACAACGTCAAAGTTGAATCTGTTAACACCTCGATCACAAGCACTAAAATGCGCAGAGTTCGTGGACGCAGTGGAGAGACACAGGCAAAGAAAAAAGCCTATGTCACTCTTAAACCAGGCTTTTCGGTAGACCAATAGGAGAGCGACAATGTCACTAAAAAATTATCGTCCCATTACACCGTCTACCCGCCAGCTTAAGACTGTAGACTACACTAAATTATTAACAAAGGGTGCGACCCCTGAAAAATCTCTTTTGAGCGTTCGAAATAGAACCGGCGGAAGAAACAACACAGGTCGTATCACAACACGTCACCACGGTGGTGGACACAAGCGTAAGCTCCGTAATATCGACTTTTTGCGCGATAAAGAGGGGATTGACGCGGTGGTTGCAACAATCGAATACGATCCGAATAGATCTGCATTCATCTCATTAGTCAACTATAAGGACGGGGAAAAACGTTATATCCTCGCTTATGATGGTGTAAAGGTGGGTGATGTGATCCGTTCTGGCAAGACAGCTCTTTTTAGACCTGGTCATACAATGTTCTTGAAAGACATGCCTGTTGGATCCGTTGTGCACAACATCGAGCTCCAAGCGGGTCGTGGTGGTAAAATGGTCCGTTCTGCGGGTCAATCGGCACAGCTCGTTGCGAAGCAAGATGATGGATTCATCGTGATTCGTCTTCCTTCTTCAGAGATGAGATTGTTCCACGAAAATTGCAGAGCTACTTTCGGTGTTGTATCGAACACCTCACACAACAGTCAAGTTGTTGGTAAAGCTGGTCGTTCACGTTGGAAGGGTATCCGCCCAACCGTTCGTGGTACTGCGATGAACCCAGTTGACCACCCACACGGGGGAGGAGAAGGACGTCATAACGGTTACCGTTTAGAGACTCCATGGGCTGTTCCAACTAAGGGTTACAAGACTCGTAAGAAGAATAAGCACTCTAGTATGTATATTATATCGAGACGTAAAAAATAGGTTTTAACCATGCCAAGATCGTTAAAAAAAGGTCCATTTATCGACCACCACCTCCAAAAAAAGGTGGATGTTGCGAACCAAGCTGGTAACAAAAAACCGATTAAAACTTGGTCTCGTCGTTCAACCATCACTCCCGACATGATCGGAATAATTTTTGATGTTCACAACGGCAAAAAGTTTATTTCGGTTTTTGTAACTGAGAACATGGTTGGGCACAAACTAGGAGAGTTTTCTCCAACTAGAACATTTAAATCTCACCCGGTCAAAAAATAGGTAAACTATGAGTTTTGTATCTAAGGCTGTATCAAGATATGTTCGTCTTAGCCCAAAGCGCTCGAGACTTGTTGCTGACCTCGTGAGAGGAAAAATGGCACAAGAGGCGAAAGTGCTTCTGACGCATACGAACAAAAAAGCAGCGCGTTTAATCCAGAAGACCCTTACAAGCGCTATTGCGAATGCAGAGACGCAGAAAGGGGCTAGACCAGAAAACCTAGTCATCTCCACGCTTTTGATTGATGAAGCCTCAAGACTTCGTCGATCCAAATCAGCGAACAAAGGGAGATCGGCTCCAATTCGTAAACCTACAGTTCACATCACTGTCGAACTGTCTGAGAAGAGGGCGTAAAGGACAATTATGGGTCAAAAAGTAAATCCAACTGGATTCAGACTATCTGTTAACAAGAATTGGAAAAGCAACTGGTTTTCAACCAAGCAAGATTTTCCTCAGTTCTTAAAAGAAGATAAACAATTGAGAGATCACCTCTCAAAAAGAGCAAACCAAATTGGTGCCTCCTCTTTTAAAGTGCAGCGCATGGGCGACAAAGTTGAGGTGACTATTGTTACTTCCCGTCCAGGTGCCATCATCGGTAAAAAAGGGGCAGACGTTGAAGAGCTAAAAGCTGAACTCAGCAAGCTCATCAATCGTCAAGTTTGGGTTGAAGTAGAGGAAATCAAGCGTCCAGAAATGGATGCCAAATTAGTCGCGGAAAGCGTTCGTCAGCAGCTTGAAAAGCGTATGCCTTACAAGCGCGTTGTGAAGCGTGCTATCCAACAGGCGATGGATGCCGGTGCCCTTGGGATCAAGGTGATGGTGTCTGGTCGTCTAGGTGGCGCAGAGATTGCTCGTAGTGAGTGGTTTAAAGAGGGAAGAATCCCTTTGCACACTCTAAGAGCAAAAATCCAATACGCAACATCTGAATCCCACCACACCTACGGTAAGTGCGGGATTAAGGTGTGGGTCAATCTGGGTGACGAAGAAGAGCGAGGTGCTGAATGAAACAACCTGGAAAAACGAAATTCCGTAAATCCCACAAGGGCTCTATTGCTGGCTTGACTAAGGGTGGAGAATTCGTCGAGTTCGGTGATTTTGGCATGCAAGCTTTGGACCGTGGTAAAATTACAACCAACCAGATCGAGTCTTGCCGCGTTGCGATCAACAGACATTTTGCCCGTAAAGGTCAAGTCTGGATCCGCGTATTCCCACACAAACCTGTGACTGCAAAGCCATTGGAAACGAGGATGGGTAAAGGTAAAGGTAACGTAGACCACTATGTTGCTGAGATTAAACCGGGCAGAGTCCTTTTCGAGGTAGCCGGAGTTTCACGTGAAGATGCTCAAACAGCTTTACGTTTAGCCTCCGCAAAGCTCCCGATCAAGACCCGCTTTGTAGAACGACTTGAGAGGGTTTAGGAGAATTTATGAAAATTAAAGAAATTCGGAATAAATCATCAGAAGAGCTAAACGAAATGATTAAAAATAATCGTATCGAGCTTTTGAAGATGCGTTCTAACTACCGTGTGCAAGCCGCAGCTGTAAAGCCCCACATTTTTAAGGCCAACAGAAAAAGCATCGCGCGTGCAATGACGGTTCTTTCAGAGAGGGTACGATGAAGAAACAATCAGAAAAGATGGGTGTTGTTGTATCCGATAAAATGGATAGAACTATTGTTGTAAATGTTACTACAAAGAAACGCCATCCTAAGTATCAAAAGGTTATGAATGTATCACGTAAGTACTACGTTCATGACGAGACTAACTCTTACAAGAAGGGAGATGAAGTTCGCTTCGAAATGACGCGTCCTATCTCTAAGCTTAAGCGTTGGAAAGTTTGCAACCCTAAGAGCCAGGCCGGAGTATGATCCAAGAAGAGAGTATTTTAGATGTAGCCGATAACTCGGGTGCAAAAAAAGTGAAATGTTTTCGCATTTTAGGTGGTTCTAATAGACGTTATGCCCACATTGGTGATATCATCGTTGCGGCTGTCCAAGAGGCTATCCCTAATTCTCCTGTCAAAAAGGGGAGCGTTGTGAAGGCAGTTGTTGTGAGAACAAAGCGCACGACCCGTAGAAAAGACGGTTCGATGATCGAATTCGACTCCAATGCAGCAGTAATTTTAAACGAGAAAGGCGAGCCGGTGGGAACCCGCGTCTTTGGTCCTGTGGCCAGAGAGCTCCGTGAAAAGAATTTCATGAAGATCCTATCACTTGCACCCGAAGTTTTATAAGGTATGACAATGAGCATCAAAAAAGGTGATACAGTTGTAGTTACTTCAGGAGCTGAAAAGGGTAAACAGGGCAAAGTACTCGTAGTTTATCCTTCTAAAGATAAGGTTCTTGTTGAAGGCGTACAGCTTAAGACACACCACATAAAAAAGTCACAGCAAAACCCTAATGGCGGTCTTGTTAGAAAAGAAGCTCCTATTTTCCGTTGCAAGGTTTCTCTTGTGAACGCCGAGGGTGGAGCGATAAAAGTTTCAAGAACTCACCACCAAAAAGATGGTAAGGTTCTTGTGAATCGTAAAACTGGCGAAGTCATTCGCCCTATTAAAAAGAGTGTAGAGGCTAAATAGTTATGTCGACTCAAAAGTTATCTAAGCCCCGACTTAAAACTCTTTACACTGATAAAGTGCGAGGGGAGCTTACTGAGCGTTACAAATACAGTAACCCCCATCTTGTACCGAAGATGGAAAAAATCGTTATCAGCACAGGTCTGAAAGAGGCATTAAAGGATAAATCAGTTATCCAAGATGCAGTTTATACCTTGAGCATGATCAGCGGCCAAATGCCGGTTAAGACTAAAGCTAGAAAATCCGTTTCTAACTTTAAATTGCGCGAGGGGCAAGAATTAGGTGCGAAAGTTACTCTGCGTGGAAATCGCATGTGGGATTTTCTAGATCGTTTGAATGCGATCTCTTTACCAGCCACACAAGACTTTCAAGGATTGCCCAAAAAATTCCATAAAGGCAACTACGCATTCGGTTTGTCCAGATGCGAATGCTTCCAGGAAGTAGACTTTGATAAAGTGAAACACGTGATCGGTTTGAATATTCAAATCGTTACGACAGCTCAAACCGAAGACGAGTGCTTTCAGTTATTGAATAGCCTCGGAGTTCCATTTAAAAAATAGGTGTAATCCATGACGGTATCAGATCCAATCGCAGATCTCATCGTTCGTATTAAGAACGGGATCGCAGCTGAACACAAGTACGTTGATTGCCCCCTTTCAAAACAAAAGGTAGCAATTCTCGCTGTCCTCAAGGAACTTGGGTTCATCAATGACTATGTTGTTAATGAAGAATTGAGACTTGTGAGAGTCTATTTGCGCTACGGCATGAATAGAAAATCACGCATTTCTCATTTCCGACGGCTTTCCTCTCCGGGCCGCCGTTTGTATGTAACAGCCGACAACATCCCTTATGTGAAAACTCGTAAAGGAGACGTGATTGTCTCCACAAGCCAGGGAGTTCTCGCTGGCAACGATGCTCGCAAAAAAGGGGTCGGCGGCGAAATTATTTGTAGTGTCTCATGACGCGAGGAGTCCATGTCTAAGTTAGCAAAAAAACCCTTGATTATCTCATCCAAACACAAGGTGACACAAACCGGTAGTCTTCTCACGATTCAAGGAACAAAAGGGACCTTGAAAAGAGAAGTCAACTCACAAGTACAAGTCATAATTAACGGCCAAGAACTTTCCGTTCTTCCAGCTGATGACTCAAGTGAGAAAAAGTTTTTGGGTACAGAGTTTGCTTTGATCCGCAATGCCCTTATGGGTGTTGAAAAAGGCTTCGAAAAGAAGCTTCAACTCGTAGGAGTCGGTTTCAAGGCAGTAGTTGCTGGGAAATCCCTTGACTTGGCGCTTGGTTTTTCACACCCCGTAAAGGTGGAAATTCCAGAGGGGATCACTGTCACTGTTGAAAAAAATACAATGATCACTATCTCTGGAATCGACAAGCAAAAAGTAGGTCACTTCGCAGCATCCGTACGTCAATTTAAAAAGCCTGAGCCTTATAAAGGTAAAGGTATCCGTTATGAGGGCGAATATATCAAGCTCAAAGCGGGTAAATCTGCATCCAAAAAGTAGAGAATAGTTATGTCACATAAAAAATATAGTCTCAAAGATAAGAGAGCTATGAGAGTGCGTAGCAAGATCAAAGCAGGAACAACAAGGCCCCGCCTTTCCCTGCACAGATCTAATAAGCATCTCTACGCTCAAATTATCGATGACGCCCAAGGTTTAACCCTTGTTGGCCTTTCATCTAGCTCTTTTGAAGGAGCGACCAAGTCTGAGATTGCAGCAAACTTCGGCAAAGCTTTTGCGGCCAAAGTTGCTGAAAAAAAGATCGACGAGGTCGTATTTGATCGCGGATCCAGCAAATTCCATGGTCGAGTCAAAGCGTTTGCGGACTCTGCTCGTGAAAGCGGTTTGAAATTCTAAAGGGAAGAGAGTGAATCATGTCATATGATAAAAAAGGACACCACAAAGAGCATTCCGATCTACAAGATAAGGTCCTTTTTGTGAACCGCTGTGCAAAAGTAGTTAAGGGTGGTAGAACCTTTAGCTTTTCTGCTCTTGTCTCAGTCGGGGATGGAAAAGGTCGTCTAGGAATCGGATTCGGAAAAGCAGCGGACGTGTCCGACGCTATCCGCAAAGGGACAGAGGCTGCGATGAAAAACATCCGCTCCTACCCGATCGGTGAAATTACAATTGAACACGAAGTTCGTGGGTCGGCTGATGGAACGGAAGTTCTCGTCAAACCAACCGAGGAAGGAACAGGTATTATCGCAGGATCATACGTTCGTATCCTCCTAGAGCAACTTGGTGTCAAAAATATTGTTGCTAAGGTTTTAACAGGACGCAATCCTGCGAACATTGTTCGTGCTACGATTGATGCCCTTGAGCAATTAGAACCTATGACAGCTAAGGCAGGTGTCTAATGAACGTATACGAACAATTTGAAGGTTTAAACAACAAGCGCAGAATGCGTGTTGGCCGAGGAATCGGATCCGGCAAAGGTAAAACCTGTGGTCGTGGTGTAAAAGGTGCTGGATCACGTTCTGGTTATACCCGTCGCTATGGAGCAGAAGGTGGACAAGGTGCTTTATTTAAAAAGCTCCCTATCCGCGGTTTCTCCAACGCCCACCACGCAAAACAAGTTCTCATTTTTAACCTTGGAAATATCGACTCTCTTTTAGGGGAAGATAAAGTTTTCAGCCGTGAACTCCTTCGTAAAAGAGGAATCATCCGAGCTATCAACGAAAATTTCCAGATTAAAATCTTGGGAACAGGTGAAGTCAAGAGTGCAATTCGCATCGAAGCAAATGCATTTTCACGTTCTGCGTTAGAATTTCTTGAAAAGAATCGGATAGAGTATAAAATCGTCTAATCAAAAAATTTAAGCGAAGTCCTATGATATCTGCCTTTAAAAAGATGTTCTCTATACCACAGCTCAAAGAAAAGCTAATTTTTACCATTATGCTTCTAGTTCTTTGCCGCGTAGGTGCCTATATTACCGTTCCTGGCGTAAACGCTGAGGAAGTTGTTAAGCTTTTCAAGTTTACTGCGGGGGGCGGACAGAATCTCTTACAATTGGTAGATATTTTTTCGGGCGGTGCTTTTGCACAAATGACGGTTATTGCTCTTGGAGTGATGCCATACATTTCAGCCTCGATCCTCATGCAAATCCTGATGACGCTATTGCCATCACTCCAAAGGGAAGTGCGCGAGAATCCTGAGGCGGGAAAAAGGAAGATCGGTAAAGGGACACGTTTGTTGACCCTTTTGCTGGCTGTTATCCAGTCTTCAGTTTACGCAGCATACGCGATGAAGATCAATAGCACTTCCCCAGGCATCATTGTTCAAGAGTTATTGAATTTCCAGATCGGTGGGTACCCATGGGTCTTTTTCTTGCTAGTAATCCTTACAATGACTACAGGCACACTTCTATTAATGTGGATGGGTGAAATGATCACGGAAAAAGGGATTGGAAATGGTGTATCTCTGATTATTACATTGGGTATACTTTCCTCATTCCCTTCAGTACTTGGAAACATTATCCGCCAGCTAAACCTGGATTCGCAAGAGTCGGGTCAGCTCACCTTTACTTCGGTAGCGGTGTTGGCGACGTTTTTTGTATTGATTCTTGTGGGGACGATCCTGTTGATCCAAGGTCAAAGAAACATCCCTGTTCAGTACGCTCGCCGTATGGTGGGGAGACAAGAAGTTCAGGGAGGCACAGCAAATATTCCTTTAAAATTGAATTATGCAGGTGTAATCCCAGTCATCTTTGCAAGTACTTTTTTGATGAGCATCGGTTGGATTGCGCAACTCGTTGGTAGAGAAGGGTTTTTCGAATGGGTCGCTGGTATCTTTTCTCCAGGCTCCTTTACCTACTTGATTGTTTATTCCTTATTGATTATATTTTTTACCTATTTCTGGACGACGACGCAATTTCATCCAGAACAGATTGCCTCTGATTTGAAAAAGAACGGGGCATTCATTCCGGGTGTACGTCAAGGTAAACCAACCCAGGATTACCTCGAACAGTCGATGAATAAAATTGTGTTGGCAGGGGCGCTCTCCTTAGCATTGATCGCTATTCTGCCAACCTTAGTAAGTAAATTTTTGTCCGTAGACGCAAGTATTAGCAACTTTTTTGGTGGGACCTCGTTGTTAATTTTAGTAGGTGTCGTATTGGATACTATGAAACAAATTGAATCCCACCTGATCATGAAGCGTTACGACGGTTTCATGACAAAAGGAAAGTATTAACTTTTTTGAAACTCTAAAAGGTAGAAATGTATGCCTCGTATTTTAGGTGTCGACATTCCCGATAACAAGCCACTACACATCAGCCTTCGTTATATTTACGGAATCGGACCCACATTGGCTCTTAAAATCTGTGAGGAGTTGAACTTAGATTCTCAAGTTCGTGCCCACACACTAAGTGAAAACGACCTTTCACGTATCAACCAGCTCCTACAAGGCCAGTACCTTGTTGAAGGTGATTTGAAACGTAAGGTTCAAAACGACATTCGCCGTCATATTACGATCAAGTCGTATAGAGGTTCACGTCATAAAACAAACCTTCCTGTTCGAGGCCAACGCACACGCACGAATTCTCGCACCAGAAAGGGTAAACGCAAAACTGTTGCTAACAAAAAGGCATAGGGGTTGAGCTTTGGTTACCGTAGCTAAAAAAACAGGAACAAGCACCAGAAAAGAAAAACGGACTGTTCCTAATATTATTCTTCACATCAACGCATCGTTTAACAACACGATTGTCACTGCAACAGACCTGCAAGGAAACACACTTGCCTGGAGCTCAGCAGCCGCAGCCGGTTTTAAAGGATCCAAAAAGTCCACTCCGTACGCAGCAAGCTGCGCTACGCAGATTGTGATGGACAAACTTACACCTTTTTCTATTCAAGAAGTAGAAGTACGCTTGAATGGACCAGGGCCAGGACGAGATTCTGCAGTTCGTATTATCGCTAACTATCCTGTATTGATTACATCGATTGTTGACATTACCCCGATCCCGCACAACGGATGCAGAGCACGCAAAAGAAGAAGGGTTTAATCTATGCAAGTAGTATACGCGGAGTTTAGACTTCCAAAACAGATCAAGAGTCAATCTATTGACACGAATAAGTCTGTTTATATTGCTGAGCCTTTTGAAAAAGGTTTCGGACATACCGTAGGAAATGCTCTACGTAGAGTGTTGCTTACTTCTATAGAATCCTACGCAATCGTTGCATTACGTTTTGAAGGTGCACCTCATGAGTACACCGCTGTTGAAGGGATCATTGAGGACATGACCTCAATTATCATCAACTTCAAGGGTGTACTATTGCGTAAAATTCCGGTTGAAGGTCAAATTTCACCAAGAGGGGTTAAAAAGTACTCCATCCAATTGAACGTCACCAATGAGATGATTCAAGAGGGGAATGGAAACTACACAGTAGAGGTAAAGGATCTTTTCGGAGATTCGGAATTTGATGTGATTAATCCAAATCATAAACTCTTTACTGTAACTCAGCCAATGAGCCGGACAATCGACTTCAAGATTGCTTTAGGTAGAGGGTACTGTCCATCTGAGAGGATCGAAATTTTAGATCCATCATTTAGCGAAATCGTGATTGATGCCGCTTTTTCTCCTGTACGACATGTCAACTACTTTGTTGAAGGTTGCCGTGTTGGTGGAGAAACCGATTTAGATCGTTTAGTTGTTGAAGTCACAACAGACGGCCGTATAACTCCAGATGAAGCGATGACACATGCCGTGCAGATTTTGTCTTTGCACCTTAATGTGTTTGACCCGCTGAAGATGCAACAAATTACATTTGACAATCAACAAACGGAAGATTCATCTGATCGTGATGCGATTATGTCAAAACTTTCATTGAAGATTTCTGAGATTGAACTATCTGTCCGTTCAACAAACTGCTTGCATGGTGCGAATATTTCTACCATTGCCGAGCTAGTTTCTAAGACGGAGCAAGAGATGCTTAAATTTAGAAATTTCGGAAAAAAATCTCTTAATGAGATCAAAGCTAAGTTGGAAGAAATGGGCCTTTCCCTCGGAATGGACCTCTCCAAGTATGGCATTGACCCTGAGCAAATCAAAGAATACTTTGGTGGCACCGATGTCACTGGTTTCGATGAGGATTTTGAAGACGAAGACGAAGACGAAGAAGACTTTGAAGCAGATTCTTTAGAAGATGAAGAATCAGATATAGAAGAGGACGAAGATGAGGCATAGAAAACGTAGCGAAAGACTGGGAAAAACCTCGTCGCACAGAGAAGCCATGTTGGCAAACATGACTAAGTCATTAGTCATGAAAGAATCGATTGAGACAACCTTGCCTAAGGCAAAAGTTTTACGTCGTTATGCTGATAGAGCGATTACTCTTGCAAAAGAGAATACCCTTTCCAGCAGAAGATCCCTAGTTGCTAAACTAAGAGTTCGTTTTAACGCGCTGACAACTAAAGAAGCCCGCGCTGCGAAAAATGGTGACAAATCAGCTTATAACGATGATCGCTTAGTCATCGAGAAGCTGGTCAATGAGCTTGGCCCCCGTTTTAAAGAGAGAAATGGTGGTTATACACGTATCATCAAAACGGCTAACCGAATTGGTGATGATGCTCA
>CAXNCP010000122.1:0-7855 GCA_964200935.1 Chlamydiia bacterium
ACGACATCCATCCGCTTTTCAATCTCAAGACCTTCGAGCAGAATCTTCTGGGCGGTATCGACCGAATATTTCCAATCGGGTGCAGATTTTCGAAGATATTCTGCTGCGATGTCCAGGTTGGAGGACCAAGATAGATCCCTTGAGATCGCAGGGTAACGTCTTTGATCCGACAAACCTCTAGATAAGCATAAAAAGGTATCAACTACCATTAAAGTCGCCTGGGTGACCGGCTCATCAAAGTTTCCTCCGGCAGGAGAGACAGCACCTATCACCGAAATCGAGCCGATCTTATGGTTTGGAGTTTCGATGACACCAGCACGCTCATAGAAGGAGTGGATCCTCGATGCCAAATAGGCCGGAAAAGCCTCTTCTCCGGGGATCTCTTCGAGACGAGCAGAAACTTCACGCATCGCTTGCGCCCAGCGAGAAGTGGAGTCAGCCAATAATAACACATTCAATCCCATTTGGCGGTAATACTCAGCAATCGTGATCCCCATGTAGATGGATGATTCACGAGCCGCCACTGGCATGGAGGAGGTGTTGCAAATGATTGTGGTCCGGTTCATCAAAGGCTCATGATACCTAGGATCTAAAAGGTGGGGAAATTCGGTGATCACCTCAACAACCTCTCCAGCACGTTCACCGCATGCAACAATGATCACTATGTCGACATTTGCATATTTGGAGATCAAATGTTGAATGACCGTCTTGCCGGCTCCAAAAGGACCAGGAGAGCAGGTCGTACTTCCCATGACAACAGGAAACATGGTATCGATTGCACGCATTCCCGTTTCTAAAAGACGATCTTTAGGGCGGGGCTGACCCGCTATCAGACGATTTTTGATTGGCCATTTTTGGAGCATGTTGACCGAAATTTCGTGGCCGTTTTCGTCGGTTAGCTTGGCTATAGGTGTTTCGACGGTGTAGTGGCCTGTTTTGGCCAACCAGGTGATCGAATAACTCCCCTGGAGTTTGAAGGGGACCATGATTTTGTGACGAATTCTCCCCTCGATCACAAAACCAAGCTCCGACCCTCTAGATACCTGATCTGAAAGCTTCGCTGTAGGTGTAAATTCCCAATTGCGCTCGCGATCAACAGCGGGAATCTCTATTCCCCGCTCCATAAAATAGCCGGCCTTTTCGGCGACTAAAGCAAGAGGGGAACCGATCCCGTCGACCACCAGATTTAAAAGACCCGGACCCAACTCCGCCTCAATCAACTCCCCCGAAAAGGTGACTTTGGAACCTAAACGGATACCCTTTGTGTCTTCAAATACCTGTGCTTTGGCGATACGATTCGCAATTTCGATGATCTCGCCCTTGATCTGAATCCCATCAACTTCCACATAAATTTTTTCGCCGCAAATTGCAGGGCCCTCGAAAAGGACACTTACAAGATTTCCGTTGACGGCCTGGACAGTTCCGGTAGCAAGTTGCCAAACGGTTGATTGTGTCATCATTTGATCTCCTGAATCCGTTTGAGGAGGAGGTCCCCCCCTTTTTTCATTAAATTTTGATCTTGCCCTTCATAAAAATCGGAGAGGACAAGAACCTGGGTATAGTACGCAAAAATGGAGTCTAAAGTGAACGGAGCTGTTTGTAAATAAGTTTGGCAAAATTCATATCTTAAACGGGACAACATCTCCATTTCTTTTTGCGGATCTTTAAAGGCTACATCCAACTCTAGATCGATCCCCTCCAACCCCTCAGGAAACTCAAAATGTTCCGACTCATGCTGCTGCATTAGAAGCTGGGTCAAAAGGTCATGCGGATCCAAAAAGGAGAGATCCTCTTTAAGATCCCTTCCCCTTTTTTTTCCAAGGTAAGCAATCGAGGTGATCCATAGCTTGCGATCGTATTGAAAAAAGTCGTTTAAAAAACCGCTAGTTGTCTCTATTAGAAAATCGTAAGCCGCTAATTGCAGCTCTCTAAAATGGTGGATCCTCTCGTTGATATCTTTATACTTTTCGAGGTAATCGAACACAAACTCGGGGTATTGGATCTGATTTTCCAAACAGTAAGGTATCTCATCAGCTTCAAGAATACCCCCTTGGGACAATCGATCGGCAGTAAAGTAGGATCTCAAGTTCAAAATGTCGATGAATGAGCGAAGATTAGCTAGGGACTTTTTATCAATCGATCCAAGATTAAGTTCGAGGATTTCGGTGAGCTCCTTGAGGTCTACCTCAGGTTTTATATCAAAACTGGTGGGTGGGAAAAAACACTCAAGAAACGTATACATTCTACCTAATCGCTAAATACAAAAGCCTTTAAAGATTCAGACGTAAATCGATCTAAAATCGCGTCTATTTGTTTTTCGGTCAACTCAACGACAATATTTTTGTCCTGCACCTTTAAGATCGCCCCGCCGAAAGCCGAAGTAAACTTCAACTCCCCCCCTTTTTCAATCTTATCACGCACATGTTGGGTTAAATATTGGACCAGCTCGCGCTCGTAAACGCCATCAGCTACAAGGATCTCGAATTTGGAAGAGTGGGCCTCTTTTTCAAAAGAATCCATGACAATATTGACCGCCCTTGCGATGGTATCGGTTTTGTGCATCTCTTTTTTCAAAAGTTCCATCAACTCTTTTTTGAAAAGGTTTTGGATGAGATCATTTTTCAGCTGCAGACGGGCCTGCTTGAGAGCCAATTCAATTTCAGACCTTGCAGCCCGAATTTGGTCGTTCGCCTTTTGCGAAGCCTCTTGTATCATCGACTTGGCTTTTTCGTTGGCCTCAAAAAGGATCTGCTCGCTTTCGGCATTCGCAGCTGCGATTGTCTCCGATGCCTCAGTCTTTGAGGGCTCTAAAGCCTCCTCTTTGATCGCCTGAAGGATCCTTTGAATTGTCTCACTTGTGTTGTTCGCGTATTTCATCAGCTATCCACCCAAGATTTTAGGGTATTGTAACCCTCTAATGATTAAACGACAACCCTTAATCCCTTAGAAAAAATATTATATCTTAGTTGATTTTATAACATATAATCTCGTATTGCAAAGATATGCGTAAGATTCTATCAACATTCCTTGCGATCGCCCTCTTCGTGAGTGCCCCCTTGGCCGGGACAACGCCTCCGAGCCAAAAAAAATCGGAATCGGAGGAGGTCGACTATTTCAATTTTGACGAAAAATCTACAGAGGCTTTAGGCGCCAGCATGATCGCATGGGGAGTGGCCCTTTTTGTGGGGATTGCGATCGCCGCAGGTCTCAATAACGGCCCTGCTCCAACCAATACACCCGATTTACAAACTACATCAACCAGCACGACAACACCCTAATCATCATCCGTTCTCTATTTGTATAAAATTCTATTCTCTGGCTTATTGAAAGTATGAGTACTTTAGAAGATCTAAAAAAAATTACGGTCGTCGTTGCCGACACCGGCCAATTTCATGAGTTAAAAAAATATAGTCCACAAGATGCCACCACTAATCCCTCCCTAATTCTTGAGGCGATCAAGGATCCGGCCTACCTCCCCCTTTTAAAGGAGACCGTGAAAGGAAAAAAAGATGTTTATGACGCCTACATGGATCTTTTCATCGCATTCGGCGTTGAGATACTGAAGTTCCTACCGCAAAATGGGCGTGTATCTATTGAGGTGGATCCAAAACTGTCTTGGGACAAAGATGCGAGCATCATATTTGCCCACAAAATCATTGACCGTTTTGCAAAAAAAGGGATCGGCCCTGAAAAGATACTTATAAAGCTAGCATCTACCTATGAAGGTGCTGAGGCTGCCCGCATGCTGGAAAAAATGGGCATCCACTGCAATATGACACTCTTGTTTTCGATGGCCCAAGCTTCGATTTGTGCTGACGCGGGCGTGACGCTTATATCCCCTTTTGTTGGTCGGATCACCGATTTTTATAAAAAAGAGAAAGGGGTAACCGATTTTAGCCCGGACGAAGATCCAGGTGTTTTGTCGGTGCGCCGTATCTATAGCTACTTGAAAAAATTTGGTTACAAAACTCAGGTTATGGGTGCCTCTTTCCGCTCGAGCAAACAAATCTTGGCTCTCGCCGGAAGCGATCTTCTAACCATCGCCCCTAAATTTTTGGAGGAGATGAGCAATTCACAAGAACCGGTCCAAAAAAAGCTGGATCTAGACTTGGCTAGAAACTCTGATGTAACTAAGATGACCCTAAATCATTCGAGCTTCGAGTTTTCGCATAACGAAGATCACGGTGCTGCCTTTCTATTGTCTGACGGCATACGCCGTTTTGCAAAAGATTTGGATACGCTTCTGGGAATAGTGGCTAAAGAGGTATAATTTTTTAGCTATTTTTCTCTGAAAAAGTGGGGTTTGAAATCTTGGTAAAGGTGTCTATACCTTTAGTAAGGTACCTTAAAAGCCTGAAAGGAATTGGGTACACATCCTAAACCTTTAAAACCGCGAATATGAAGTGAAAAAGCGGCAAATGAAAGGGCCATTTAGCCTGTCAAAAAAAAAGGCCCCTTTTGAAGGGGCCTTTTTTTTCAAGTTCGATCTATGCGCCGTTAGCTACGAGCTCAGGAACCCGGTCAAAGTCAAAATCGAGTATCTCTTTTTCGTCTTCGCCCATATTTTTACGTAGACGATCCACGTAAATCTGGTGGCCGGTACCTGATGGGACTTGTTGTCCAACGATAATGTTGGATTTAAAGTCGAGCAGGTAATCGCTCTTTCCTTCGCAAGCTGCATCGGTGAGGACCTTAGTGGTCTCTTGGAACGATGCGGCAGAGAAGAAGGATTCGGTACCCAAGGATGCCTTAGTGATACCAAGAAGAACAGGAGCCGCTTCCGCCGGTTTTCCACCCTCAGCAATCACTTGCTTGTTTTGAGTATGGAATGTGCGTTTATCCACATCTTCCCCATAGAGGAAAGTTGTGTCGCCCGGATCTGTGATGCGAATCTTTTGCAACATCTGACGCACAATAATCTCAATGTGCTTGTCGTTGATGTCTACCCCTTGGAGGCGATACACCTCTTGTACCTGGTTCACGAGGAATTTTTGCAGCTCGCGCACTCCGCAAACTTCCAAAATCTCTTGCAAACGGACAGCACCCTCGGTGATCTGTTGTCCTTTCTCCACTCGATCCCCTTTTTGGACGATCAGGTGTTTAGTCAACGGGATGTGGTGCTCTTCTTCAGCTCCGGTCACCTCGTCAACGACAACAACGATTCTCTTGTTCTTTTGCACACCCTTAAGATGGACAATACCGTCGATTTTCGCGATCTCCGCTGCATCAGCAGGCTTGCTTGCTTCAAACAACTTAGCAACACGGAACAATCCGCCAGTGATGTCTTTTGTTGTCACGGCACCTTTTGGAAGACGGGCAAGTTTTTGTCCTGCCTTCACAAAAGCACCCTCTTCAACAGAAAGATAAGCACCGGAAGGGATAGCATAGCTACCGATCAAATCTTTAAACGTTGCATCTGCATAGATAGAAATTTGCGGGTGCAATTCTCCACGATGCTGCTTCACGTAAATTTCGGTCTGACCAGTCTCTTTGTTGACCGTTTTTTGGGTAGAAATACCCTCAACGAGGTCATCAAAGCGGACGAACCCCTCTTTTTCGCAAATGATCGGAATGTTGTGCTGTTCACAAATAGCAAACTTCACAGAGGCCTTCACATGGCTTCCGTCACGGACGAGAAGCTGAGTTCCGAGCTCGATCGGGAATGTTGAAAGTGGCTCGATCGACTTAGTCGCAAGCAACTTCTTCAACTCTTCCAGAGGTCTGCCCTCGTCGCGAACGATGTAGGCGCGCCCGTGCTTGTTCAATACAAGCTCTTGGTCCTCTTCATCGCGCACCGAGCGGATGTCATGGTACACAAGTACCCCTTCCTTATCGGTGATCAACTCTGGGTTTTGGCTCGCAGATGCGATACCACCCAAGTGGAACGTACGCATTGTCAACTGTGTACCTGGTTCACCGATCGATTGTGCAGCGATGATACCGACAGCTTCACCTTGGTTGACCTTACGGCCGTTAGCAAGGTTGATACCGTAACATTTTGCACAAATACCACGCTTAGACTCACAAGTGAGCGTAGAGCGCACTTTAAGGCTTTCGATACCTGCGTTCTCAATCGCCTCTGCTTGGTGGATAGAAAGGATATCTCCCGCTTTTGCAAGAGTTACTTTGCTATCGCCCGGCATAAACACATCTTCTGTTACGCAGCGGCCATAGATACGATCTTTCAGAGGCAATAGATCTTCCGTTCCTTGCTTGATCGCTGCAACCTCGATACCGTTCAAGGTACCGCAGTCTTCCTCGTTGACCAGCACATCCTGTGCAACGTCAACAAGACGACGAGTCAAGTAACCGGAGTCAGCAGTCTTAAGAGCCGTATCCGCAAGACCTTTACGGGCTCCGTGAGCTGAAATGAAGTACTCCAACACACTCAATCCTTCTCTGAAGTTGGATGTGATCGGAGACTCAATGATCTCGCCTGACGGTTTTGCCATCAATCCTCTCAAGGATCCAAGCTGACGCACCTGGGACTTGTTACCACGAGCACCCGAATCCATCATCATGTAAAGCGGGTTGAGCTTCGAGCCTTTTGGCGATGTGATCTTCTTGAAGAGCTCCTCGGAGATCTCCTCAGTAACGTCCGTCCAGATACTGATGATCTTAGATTTACGCTCACCTTCAGTGATAACACCATCCTCGTACTGCTTGATCACAACGGCAACTTTTTTCTCCGCTTCTTTCAAAAGCTTCTCTTTGTTTTGTGGAATGTGTACATCCACAACACCCATGGAGATGGAGGATTTAGTAGCTTGGCTAAAACCGAGATTTTTCAAGTCATCTAGGAATCGAACGGTACGCTCTAGACCTACTGTCTTGTAAACTTGGTTTACTAACTCCCCTAACTTCTTCTTACGAAGAGAGTAGTTTTGGAAGCCGAGTTCTTTTGGTACGATCGTGTTGAATAAGACGCGGCCCGGTGTTGTCTCAACAAAACCGTCCTCAAGTTTCACCTTGATCGCCTCGTGGATTTGCATACCGCGACCTAGATCGTCGATACGCTGCCCCTCTTCGTGCTTTTCGAACATTGAGTAGCTGCCTGCACTGTTCAAGGCTAATAGAACCTCGTCGGTGTTGGCGAACACTTTTGTCTTGCCGCCCATCTCCTCACGTTTGATGACCGGATCGTGCATCATGTAGTACAGACCGAGGATCATATCCTGAGAAGGGATAGCAACAGGCTTACCGCTGGAAGGTAAGAAAATATTGTCGGGAGCCATCATCAAGACTTTCGCCTCGATTTGCGCTTCAATAGACAATGGGACGTGAACCGCCATTTGGTCTCCGTCGAAGTCGGCGTTGAACGCTGTACAAACGAGCGGATGGATACGTAGAGCTTTACCCTCGATCAAGACCGGTTCAAAGGCTTGCACACCCAAACGGTGAAGCGTAGGAGCACGGTTCAATAGAACCGGGTGGCCTTTGATCACCTCTTCGAGCGCATCCCAAACAACAGGCTCTTCTCTATGGATCATCTTCTTCGCAGAACGGATCGTGTAGACATGTCCGTCATCCTTCAATTTTTTCACAATGAAGGGCTCGAAGAGCTCCAATGCCATTTGCTTTGGAAGACCGCATTGGTTCAACTTCAACTCAGGACCTACGACGATAACGGAACGACCTGAATAGTCGACACGTTTACCGAGCAGGTTTTGACGGAAGCGACCTTGCTTTCCTTTCAGCATTTCGCTCAAAGATTTCAGTGGTCGGTTTCCGGCACCCATTACAGGATGACCATGACGGCCGTTATCGAATAGAGCATCTACAGCCTCTTGAAGCATACGCTTCTCGTTGCGGATGATCACGTCGGGAGTCTTCAATTTCAAAATAGACTTCAAAC
>CAXNCP010000123.1:0-3161 GCA_964200935.1 Chlamydiia bacterium
GATGGATACAAGACTCCTTTAATGATCTTCTCGAAATTACTTTCCGGGGTTCTTAAGGGGAAAATCAGATTCTTTCCTGCTTCTGAGTTTAGAGTAAACACATCTGTTCTAAATTTAAAATAGGCAAAGAAGAAGAAAGTAAATTTTCTTAGAAAACAGGTTAAGCCTATCAGGTGGAGCCCTTTTTGATTTCAAAAAAATTGGCAAACTTCAAAAGAGATCTATTGCCTTAAACCCCCATTCTCATATAATAGATACATGAAAAATTTTTTAGCTCTTCTCCTCTTTTTATGTTCGCTCCAACTTTTCTCTCAGGAAACATTTGACGTATACGACGGTAAAGTGATCAGAAAAATTTCGGTCATTTTTGACACGAAGAGTCAAGCTCCCGACGAGACCCGCTCTATTCAAGATAGGTTAAGGACCAAGTCCGGTGATGTTTTTTCTTCCAGCACATTTGATGAAGATCTCAAGACATTAGCCAAGAACAACCGCTCCGTCATTCCGCAAGTTAAAATTGAGGATAATGAGCTAGAAATTACAATTTACGTATACCCTAAAACAGTTTTATCGAAGATTGTACTAGGACCAACAAATGCCGATCTGAAGCTCTCCAGCAAACGGATTTTAGCTGCTTGCTCTGAAGCCGAATTAGCGGTCAATCAACCATACGATTCGGAGATGATCGCAAGCGCTGTAGCCAACATTAAGGATGCCTACATCCGTTTCGGTTATTATGACATCCGCGTGATCACAAAAGAACAGGTCAACGATCTCAACCAAGGTACACTGTATCTGGATATCTATCCGGGCCCAAAAGGGTTCGTCCACGAGGTGGAAATTGAAGGAATTGAAGACAATCCCCTCCGTCACCGTATTTTGGAGATGATCCAGACAAAAAAACTCAGCCTGATCAGCTTTTTGACAGGAACCGGTAAGGTTGATCGCGCCCTTCTTGAGCAAGATCAGCTAGTGATCCTCCACTACCTGCAAAACAAAGGGTATTTGGATGCAGAGGTGGAGATTGAGGTGATCGACCTTGGTAAAAACCAACGCAAAGTGATCATCCATATTAAATTAGGCGACCGCTACTACTTCGGAAATATCCGCTTCGAAGGCAACACCTACTTTGAGCCAGATCGGATTCGAGAAATCATCGAGGACGACATCCGCAATGATAAGCCCTACTCTCAAGATGAATTGATGGCCATGTCTAAAAAACTCAAAGAGTTCTATGGCGATGAGGGGATGATCGAAACGAGCGTTCAATATGTCTACGAATACAATTTTGACACAAACCGGATCGATATTCTATTCATCATCAACGAATCAAAGGTGTTCAAAGTTGGTCGCATCATAGTGCGTGGAAACAACAACACCGAGACGCGTATCATCTTGTCCCAGTGCGAACTGGTGCCAGGACAAATCTACCGCTCTTCACAGTTGCAATATACCCAAATGCGCTTGCAGTCAATGAACTACTTCAAAACTGTGGACGTTGTAGCGGTCAAAGAGCCCAGCAAGACCTTAGGGGATGAATACCGTGACGTCATTATTGATGTTCAGGAAAAAGGTACCGGCTCTGCACGCCTATTCTTTGGTTTCAGCTCCACAGAAAGTGTGTACGGTGGATTAGACGTGTCCGAGAGCAACTTCAACCACAAGGGACTTTTAACCTGGTGGCATCAAGGGATCTCGAAGATCCGCGGTGGTGGAGAACTTCTTGGCTTGAAGGCGCAGATTGGTGCGAAAGAGCAATCCTACAGCATCAACTGGACCGATCCTAATTTCAATGACTCCAATTGGAGACTTGGATTTGACGTTACCTATGGTACGAGCAGTGTCCAGTCGAACGACTACAACATCGACAGCGTTGTGTTCCAGCTCTTCGCAGGCTACCCGCTTGCCCGTTATGCAAGTGCAGGTCTTAAAGGTCGTGTCCGTGATTCATTCACCCGTGTAAAATCAACAGCACCTCCTGCTGTGCAAGAGCTAAAAGGGAATAACGGTGTTGTGGCCGGTGGAGGCCCAAATTTCGCCTACGACTCGACCGACAATGCGTTCAGACCCCATTCTGGTGCTCGCATCATCATCGATACTGAGGCCGATGCCGTTGTAAGACGACACTGGGAGGTCCCACGCTCGTTTCCAATCATCCGCTTGGCCAGCTTGAACAGTATTTATTTCCCACTCGGACGAAGGGCGACCCTCAAGCTTCGTGGAGAGTACAAGGTATTGCTTCCCTTGGGGCGCGGGCAGGCTGTGGACATCCCCGCTTCGGAGAGGTTTTTCTTGGGTGGTGTCGACTCCGTTAGGGGTATTAAGCCGGGTGCTCTCGGACCCTTATTTCCTCTCAACGCTTCTGTTGTAACAAACCCTGACGGAAGTGCAGAAAACTATCTTGAAGGAAACCCAGAAAACCCAACCGGTGGTATCACTTCCCTCTTGCTTTCTGCCGAGGTAGCGGTTAAAGTTGCTAAGCCAATTGATCTATTTGCATTCGTGGACGGGGGGTCGATTTCGAGCCAACGCTGGCAGATTGGTCAATTTGTCCCCACAGGTGGAGCTGGAGTGCGTCTGGATATCGGTCGTGGCGCCCCTGTGACAGTCGGTATCGGCTTCCCCATGCGTAAAGATGGTGGGATCAACCGCATTAGCGAGACGGTCTTCTTCTCCATGGGAACCGCTTTCTAAGATGGGTAAAATTTAAATTAATGAAGGTGAGTATGGCATTAAATCGCTGGATCATGAGCTTAGCCCTTGTAGGTATGACGGCTTTGCCCTTAAGTGCAAAAGAAAAAGCCCCTAAAACGGCCTATGGTTTTGTAAATTTTGAAACTTGCGTCTCTTCCAGTCTTCGTGGAAAGAAAGAGCGTGAGCTTTTAGAAAAACAAAAAACTGAAATGGAAAAAGTTCTTAAGGATCTCGAGGGACAACTCAATGAGACCCACAGAAAGCGCTCTGACCAAGATTATTTAGATGCCCTATCTCCTCAAGCGATCGACGAGCTGAACCAGACTTACCAAAATCAGATCGAAGATATTAAGAAAGCGCAATCGCAATACTACCAAGTTCTTCAGCAATCACAAGGTAGAATGTACAACACCATTCACGCAGAGATCAAAAAAGCTGCAGAAAAAGTTGCCAAAGATCGCCACCTT
>CAXNCP010000124.1:0-4708 GCA_964200935.1 Chlamydiia bacterium
ATATCCTAATCTCAATTTTGGCTCTTTTTTAGGGCCAGAACAGCTCAAAAAAGAAAAAAAAACTAAAAAAAACAGAATGTTTCGAATCATGTCCTAAAATATACGTCAAATCGATTTAAGGTTGTACGTCAATCAACTATTGCATAATAAATCAAAAGAGATCAAATGAGAAAAAATCGAGATGGTGTTAAACTATCCATCGCCATATTCGAGAGAAAGCATTTGGAGAAAAGAATGAAACCACGATTTTTGAGATTTTTCAACATCTTCATCTTTCTTCTTCTTTTAGGCTGCCAAGATAAAACAGAAATTGTTTCCAATCTTGATGAGAGAGAAGCAAATTTGATCGTTGTATTTCTTGAAAGCAAAGGCATATCTGCCATGAAGGAGATGATGGCCGTTGCTGCAGGTGCCGACGCCGGGGCCACTGCCAAGTACAATATCGTAGCTCCACGCGATAAAGCAATCGAAGCGATGACCTTGCTCAATCAAAACGGATTGCCAAAAAGGGTTGGTCCAAACCTTTTAGAACTGTTTGCCCCTTCCGGGCTCATGGTATCCGACAAACAAGAAACGATTCGCTACCAAGCAGGCCTTGCTCAACAGATTCAAAATACGATCATGATGATCGATGGCGTTATCGATGTATCGGTTCAGATTTCATTTCCACCAGCTGATACAACAGAAGGGGCCAACAGAATCACAGCAGCGGTATTTGTCAAACACCAAGGGATAGTAGATGACCCAAATAGCCACCTCGAGTCTAAAATCAAAAGGCTTGTATCGGGCAGTGTAAACGGTCTTGATATTGCAGATGTGACTGTTGTTTCCGATCGCTCCCGTTTGAACGACATCTCGATGAATGATCAGACAAGATATGCTCAAGATTTTGTCCAGGTCTGGTCGATCACTATGACAAAACGCTCACTAGGGATGTTCCGTTTTATTTTCGGATTCCTATTGTCACTTGTTGTCATAGCACTCGCAGCCCTTGGATGGATTTTATTCAAACTCTATCCCCTGATTCGTGATAATGGTGGATTCAAAGAATTTCTCGTATTTCTACCTGTAATCAAGAAGAAAGAGGAGAAATAAAAATTAATAGGGAACTTTTAACCTTAAAATGGTTGCTGGGTCGCGATGAACACCCTCTAAAGTTTTTAGATAGTGCCACAAAACTGGAGTTACAGTCTTTGCCTATTCTAGATCATACTCCGCCCATGCCCTTAGAGTTGCAGGACTTTGGACCTTTAGAGGCAGAATTCTTCATAAAAATGCACCCTAACTTACCAAGTCCCTACTTTCTTACCAAACACCCCTTATCGAAGCTCATCTCTTTCTCAGAGGAGGAGTTTCATAAAATATGCCGATTTCTTGGGCTTTATGACCTCTATGCTGAGCTCAAAAATGTTGTTCGCACACGCTTATTTCACAGCCTTAAAGACTCTTTATCATCAGAGGAGCTCCAATTTCTTGAGATTGTGCGCCACGAAGCCAACCCTGTAAAACTCCCTAAAATGCACATAGGCGCATGGGATCTTACAAAAGAAAGCTTGGATAAAGCCCTTTTTGATCGGGGCAAAACCCGATTGAGGGGTGCCTTATCGGCTGGTTATAACACCCTTTTTTCATTTCTGCCTCCGAAGTTCTATCCACCAGAAAAAAAACCGGCCAAAGAGGTGACAGAAACTTTATTAAAACAATTAGAAACGGTCCTGAACAAAGCATTTTAGTATGTTGAATATTTCACAAAAGCGTCCTTTTAGGCTTGAAGAGGGTCAAAAAATCATCCGCCACCATGAATGGCAGGAACTACTTACGCTTGATGAATTGATCCAAAAAGCTGAAGATGAATTAAAAGAGGCCCGAGAAAAACTTGCTTTAGATCGGATCGATGAAGAGAAGAAAGGGTTTGATGAAGGTTTTGAAAAGGGGGAACACACTTTTTTTGAACACATGAAGATGTTTGAAGAAAAACTTAGAGAACTCCGTATCGAAATGCAGCGATCCATGCTGCCGCTTGCCGTCAAAGCAACACGCAAAATCGTCGCAAAAGAGCTCGAGATAGCCCCCGAGACAATTGTAGATATTGTTGTGGATGCGATCAAACCGGTATTGACTTCCAAGGTTGTCCGCATTTTTGTTAGAAAAGAGGATCTTGAGTTCATCGAAAAAGAAAAACCGAATATCAAAGCTCTTTTTGAGGCTGCAGAATCCTTTATGATCAGCACAAAAGAAGATCTAGAAATAGGTTCCTGCCTCATTGAGACCGATAAAGGTGTCATCAACTCGACAATCGACTTAAAAATAAAAGCCCTTGAATCGGCTTTTGAACGTTTTGGAAATCCCACATGACCCTTTTGAACCTCTATCTCCTACTACCCATATTAGCTACTGATGCTTCCGCCGACTCCCTCACTAGCGCCTCTGTTGTAACAAGGATGGCGGTGATCGCCGGACTTGCACTTCTCCCTTTTGCAATTATGCTTCTCACCTCATTTACCAAGATGGTGGTTGTATTGTCACTATTGCGCCAGGCGATTGGTGTTCAACAAGCACCTCCCAACCAGGTGATCAACGGTATGGCTATTTTGATGTCCATTTACGTGATGTTTCCGACGGGGCTTCAAATGTACCAGGAGGCGAGCACCTATATCCAGAATCAGCCCAAAACAGAGCTTTTTTCGAGTGAATCGGCCCTTTTTATTAAAAATGTAGTGGATGTGAGTAAAGAGCCCTTGAGAAAGTTTTTACAAAAAAATACGACCCGCAATCACATGGTCTATTTTTATAAGTTGGCCTACTCCAAATTTCCACAAGAGTACAAGAAAAATCTAACCAATCAAGATTTTATTGTCATAATACCAGCCTTCATTACCTCACAGCTCAAAGGCGCCTTCGAAATTGGAGTTTTGATCTACTTACCCTTTTTTGTGATCGACCTCGTGACGTCGAACATTCTCCTTGCGATGGGTATGATGATGCTTTCCCCTCTCACCATTGCTCTACCGCTAAAACTCCTTTTGCTTGTGATGGTAGATGGCTGGACTTTGATTATCCAAGGTATTGTCCAAACTTATAAATAGGAGCTCGAACATATGTTCCAGTCCGAAATCTATCAACTCAGTTACCAGGCCCTCTTGTTGATTTTGATCCTCTCAGGACCCCCAATTTTTATTAGCATGATCTTAGGTCTTGTCGTAGCAATATTCCAAGCAGCAACGCAAATCCAAGAGCAAACGCTCTCCTTTACAGTGAAATTGATCGCCGTAATGTTTACCTTGATGTTCATGGGGGGGATGCTTAGTTCCCAAATCAGCCAATTCACATTCACCATTTTACAGAATTTTCCTAAATGGAATGGTTAGATCCTTATAGCTGGCTTCAGATTCTCAACATCTACTTGTTAGTGCTTTGTAGATTAGGTCCGATTATTGCCTTCACACCTTTTTTGGGGGGGAAAATCATACCTGCGTCCACAAGATCAGGTATGCTGGTAATTTTGGGTCTACTTTTCCTACCCTATGCAGGACTCAATACATCTCCTGATGAAGCGGTGAATTTTTTCACCCTCTTTTATGCTTTAAAGGAGGTATTTATCGGATTCATCATCTCATTTTTTGCTTCAATCCCCTTTTTCGTCGCCCAGTCAGCCGGTATTACGATCGATTTCGCCAGGGGCTCGTCACAGCTAATGGCCCAAGATCCTACCTTGCAAAATCAGGCTTCTCCGATTGGTATTATGTTCAACTACGTATTGATTGCACTTTTCTTTATGATTCAGGGGCCAGAACATTTTTTTGATGCAATCGCCTCTTCTTTTGAGGCTATCCCTTTGCTGGGAAAACTATCTCCTGAGCTTATGAATCTTAAATCGAACATTTGGGTCGCAATCGTCCATATCATACAACAGATTTTTACCCTTTCACTTAAACTTGCAGCACCTGCAATCATCGCTATTTTAATGGCAGAAATGTTTTTAGGGATTGCGAACCGATTAGCCCCGCAAGTCCAAATCGCATTTTTGGGTATGCCTTTAAAATCCTTTTTAGGCTTGATGCTTTTGTTTGTCGGATGGTACGCAATTTTGGGCGATATGAAAGGACTTTGCGACCAAATGCTAGAACAAATTTCTTATTTTTTTATCAAAAAATAGAATTCAAAAAATACTAAGTAGTTTTTTATATAAACATTCTTAAAAATGCTTTTCACTCTCTTAAAAGGCTTTTTTTCATAAAAATTATAAATATAAAAGCAAGAAAAAATCCCGAAATCTATCTCTAACTATATTTACGAACAATTTTTTTTTGGTAATCCTGTTGACAGTATTTTCTCAGGCATACTAAGCTACACTTACGCATTATTATTAAGGCTTCAAACATATTTAAAGGGAGAACTTATAATGGAACTCAACTTTCGCAAGTTGTGGACTGTTCTTGGGGTCGCATGCTTAAGTGCTAACCTCGCAGCAGCCCCTGCTTCAAGCAGCAACGCATCTTCCTCATCCTCTCAGATGAGCACAGGTGACCAATCAATGATGGCATCAGGTCTAATGTATGCAGGACCAATGCTCGGAGAAGACTCAACAGGTATTTCACTTGGTGCAGACTATATTCTTTGGCAAGTAGTTCAAGAAGGTCTAGAAACAACAGCCGGCAACTTTTATGCTGCAGGAACTAACGCTGGTGCACAAGGCGGAACAAACTTT
>CAXNCP010000125.1:0-4462 GCA_964200935.1 Chlamydiia bacterium
TGCTGTCTCTTATCAATCTGCGGTTTCCGCCTTAACTGGCTGGGAAGAGAAAGGATGTCCATCTAATTTGGCCGTAATTCCAGAGGAATTTCTGAAGGACGTCCACGCTTGGATCGACTACTAACTATCACCTACCCTAGCTTTTACCGTCTAAGGGGTTGGTGTTAATAATAGAGGAGCACAAGCCTCTGCACAACAGCAGGCAATACAACACCAACCAGCTGGGCCTGTAAGAACTCCAGCAGAAATGCAAGCGGTTAAACATGCCCCATATGCCCCCGGTCCCGCCTCAGCTCTTGGAAGGAATGACAAAGAGACAAGTCCAAGAACAGGCAAAGCAATCGCACCCAATTTATTGCCAATAGCTGCTAATCCTACAGCGAACCTATTCGCCACTGGATGTCTAAAAATTTCAGGGTGCGTGATTTCGTATCCTATTGAATTTACCGGCAACATTTGTCCTCCTCTATCGTTCTATCGCTTTTCATCAAGCGGTTTAATGAATGGGATTGAGCTCAACATAACCCCCTTCCCTAAGATTCAAAACCAATCGAAAGGCATTTTAAAGATATCATTAATGTAATTCTTGTTAAAGATAAATTTTATTCTACAAGCTATTCGCATGATATGAAATTATGCAAGATTTAGGTAGTTATCTTTAATTTCCTTTTTACTTTTTTTTGAAAAAAAGAAATTATGTACTAGGTCAAATAAAAGAATGCGTAAAAACCTTGGTATACCATCTAAAAATAAGCTTATATGCACTAGCTTTTGTAATGAATATATCTCTAATCAGCGGCTCAATCTTTGATTTTTTAAAGCCCGCTCTCGAAAAAGGGGCAAATCATAAAATGAGAAATATAGATTTCATTTATATGATCAACTTAGACAAAAGACCCGAAAAATTTTTGGCAACACAGTTATCCTTAAGGCGGTATGGAATTTATCCTTACCGTTTTTCAGCTGTTAATGGCTGGGAACTTTCTAAAGAAGTATTTCAAAATGTTGGGCTTAAACTTAAAGAAGGGATGACTCCCCTGCTTTCAACTACCTACTACAGCATAGATGGTAAAATGATCCAAAGTCACGAATACATGGACAATCCTTCAAAGTCCTACTTTTGCCACTGTATGGCTCCTGGGCCTATTGGATGCGCCTTGAGTCATATTTCTATCTTAAAAGATGCATTTGAATCGAACTATGAGGTCATTTGGGTTTTAGAAGATGACGTCGAAATCATCAGAAACCCACATATCCTCTCGGATTACATAAACAAATTAAATCTAACATTTGGAAAAAACGGATGGGACATTCTTTTTACAGATTACGACGGTAGAAAGAACGAGGTAGAATACAATGTGTGTGACGGACTAGCAAAACGCCCTGATATGGATTGCTCAAGTAATTTTCGGCGAGGTCATTTTTCTAAAAAGAAAAAAATCAATGAGTACTTTCGTGAAATGCCTGCAAGATATGGGACCTATTCTATGATCATTAGTAGATCCGGGATAAAAAAAATGCTCGATTTCTTTTATAATCATAAAATTTATTTACCGATTGATATGGATAACTGTTACGTCGAAACGATTAAAAGGTATGGAGTTTTGGAAAATATTGTCTCGCACAAACTGGATGCCCTATCTGATAATGCAGCCCCTTTTTATGAAAAGTAGCCTTTTGAATTAAATATAAAAATTAGGGAAATAACTTTACATCAACATAATTTTCGTATTAGATTACTTTAAAGGAAAATCAGATGATTAAATACTTCTTCAAAAGCCTTATTTGCTATTGCATTTGTTCTTCTATTTCATGTGAGCTTACAGCTCACTGGGAAGGCATTTGGGGAAACGCGGTGCATCAAATTGACAATATGAATCAACATTTTGTCTTTTTTTCCCGCTATAATCCAACCATTGTTGAGGTAGGTTCATTTGAGGGAAATGGGACAGTCCAACTTTCGAAATCTTATCCGTACGGAAGGATTTTTTCTTTTGAGCCTCACCCCCACTCTTTTGAAAAGCTTCAAGAAAAAACGAAAACCTTGAAAAATGTCTTTCCGATCAATCTAGCTGTTCACAATATCAACGGTAAAAGCCAACTTTGGGGTGATGGCCTTTCCGCTTCCCTTTTTCAAAAAGAAAAAAAAATCGATCAAGCTTATATGGTTTCATCTGTTCGATTAGAAGATTGGTGCAAAGACAATATGATCGACCAGATAGATTTATTGCGCTTGGACACTAATGGTCTTGAATTTTTGATTCTTTCTGACTCATCTCAAATTCTTCAAAAGACAATATCGATTTCAGTAAAAACATTTTCTCATCCAATCCATTATCCTATTGTTAGATTTTCGAAACTAAAAAGTCTTTTAATAAATGCTGGTTTCGAGATGATGACTCACTGGTATGTCATCGATAAGGCGAAGAATCATAATCAAAAAAAGGGCGAAGCTTTTTTTGTTAAAAAACATCTTTATGATTCTATTTTTAGGTAATATGATATCTTTTAGACTACATTTTTTTTATTCAATTCTTTCGCTTTTTTCATTAGAAGCTGGTATTGCAGACCACCTTAAGCCTGCTCTCAACAAGGGGTATAATCATTCTTTTAAGAATATAGATTTCATCTACATGATCAATCTGGATAAAAGACCAGAAAAGTTTTTGATGTCTCAAAAACAATTAACTCAATATGGGGTCAATCCCTATAGATTCTCGGCCGTTAATGGCTGGGAATTGTCTTTAGAGGCCATCCTCGATGTAGGATTGAAATATAAGCCAGGAATGAACCCTCTTCTTGCCTCTACATTTGTGAAGATGGATGATAAACTCATCGTTAGCCATGAATACATGCAGGATTATGATAAATCTTATTTCTGCCATTGCATGGCGCCTGGTCCAATTGGGTGTGCTTTGAGTCACATATCCGTCCTGAAAGACGCCTATGATTCTGGATACGAGATCATCTGGGTTATGGAAGATGATATTGAAGTAATAAGAAACATTCAAATATTACCCGATTTAATAGATCAATTGACAAATCTAACAGGGAAAGGGAATTGGGATGTCCTTTTTACTGATTTTGACTACCGTATAGGTGTTCAACAATACCTCCCCTCTTACGGTTTGACAAAAAGGCCCAATTTTGATTGCAGTGAAAAATATCGCTACCAAAATAAATTTACCGATAAATCAGAAATTCACTCCTGTTTTAGAAAAATGCCAAGTCGTTTCGGAACTGCTTCGATGATTATCAGCAGATCTGGGATTAAAAAGCTTCTCCAATTTTCTTTGGAAAATGATCTCTTTCTCCCATATGATCTCGAAAACAGATACCCCCAAGGATTAATCCGATACGGTTTGATGTTTGACGTTGTAACGAACATGTTGGATTCTATATCTGACAATGGAAAACCTGGATATCTTGAAAAAGAACAAAAAAATTAAAATAAAAACCTATTTATAGAGATTTTTTTATGAAATTACTATCGACCCTTATACTTAAAACCTCATTTTTATCCCTTTTTTCAAATCATATCCCCCAAAAAGATGACCGATGTGACAGAGAACGATTTATTATGCAATTCATCAAACCTGGCGATATCGGCTGTGAAATAGGTGTTGATAGGGGTGTATTTTCATATCATGTACTTATGAAAGCACAACCCTCAAAACTCTTTTTGATAGATCCATGGATTTACGGTCTACAGCCTGGTATTGAAAATGAGTTTAATTCCGAAAATATAAATGCAAAAAATACTGATTATGAAAATGTTTCTAATGCATTTGCCATTTATCCAAACGTAGAAATTATTCGGATGAAAAGCGAGGATGCTGTTTTTATGTTCCCCGATAACTATTTTGATTATATCTACATTGACGGAGAACACTCTTATGCCGCTGTTACCAGAGATTTGAATAATTATTTTCCTAAATTAAAAAAAGGTGGTTACATCATAGGGGATGATTACGGGTGGACTGGAATACCGGAGGCGGTAAAAGATTTTCTTAGAACTCATAGGAGAAGTGCAAAATTTGGTCCAAATCCATATGAGGGTCAGACAGGTGGGCAATTTTTAATCAAAAAAATTTCTTAAAAACCGGCGAGCCCCCCTTAAGGGCAAAAGGGGGGAAGCTCTAATCCTAGCTTCAATCACAACTATTAAAATATGAAAAGTTTTGTTCTGACCATTTTGCATATTCTGCAGATATTCACTTTGATTTTCTTTTTGCAGAACAATTTTGCTCAAAACTCAAAATTTATTGGGGTTTCTCTCATTCCATCCCATTTGCAAACCAACATAAATGAGCATTTAAAAATTTTTTTGCCTTACAACACAATTATTTTGGAAATTGATTATGAGGATTGTTTAAGCACACTTGATTTATCTAAAAAATTTCCACATGGTAAAATCTACTCTTTTAAAAGCTCTCCTGATTTTTTGGAGAGCCAATCGAAT
>CAXNCP010000126.1:0-8405 GCA_964200935.1 Chlamydiia bacterium
AAATATGAATGAGGCTACACCGCCAACAATCAGGAGAATCCCTATAATCTTATACAATCTCATGGAGTTAAATGCTTTTTTCATCATACCTTTATCCATGGCATGATATTCAATAAAAAACAAACCCCTTTGTTCAGGGGTTTGTTTATAAAAAAGATCTTATTGATTATCTAAGAGAGTCACTAAAGCAATACAGCTCTTTAAGAGTGTATTCAAAAACGACTCCACCACTTAAAAACGGGGGGTTATTTAAGTTCTTCTCTCAATTACCTGAAGGTATCCATCTAATTTCGCTAGATCAAGGTTTTGTGGCTCTGTGACTAATTTTGTCATGATCTTTTTTAATTTAGGACATTGATCAGATTTAATCCATGACTTAAAAGCCTTTTTGACATCTTCAAATAGGAATCCAGGAGCCGTGCGATCATTACAAATTCCTAACTCTTTCTTGGTGAGAAATTCGGGGTCTAATAGATCGACAATCGTTAGACCGAGGGCGTAAAAATCTGCATGAAGAAGATCTACTTCTTTCCCTGTTCTTAATATAAATTCGGGAGTTCCAACATTTATAGGTTGCGTAGTCACTGGTTTCTCATAAATTTGAGCAGTATCAAAATCTGCAAGATAGGGTTTGCCCTCATGGACAAGGAAATTTTCAGGTTTAAGGTCTCTATGAACAAATCCTAGACTCCAAAAGGCCACCATTTTTTTGAGTATTTCAACAGCAGTTGCAACCTTTTCTTCAGGAGTTAAGGTAGATTGAAAACGAACCAGATCTCCCCCATTAGCCAAGGGAGTTTTTTCCTGACGCTCATTCAAAAAGGTTTTAGGTAGAGATATTTGATGGCAACAAGCCTTCATTTCAATCGTTCTTTGGTCTTGAGTAGAGCCTTTTTTATTAGGCTGAGTTTCCCGAAGCATTTTCAATTTAGGGTTTTTAAACAGTCTTGGATTGATTGTTTGGATTAGGGTCAAAGTATTGATTCCACCTTTAGCAATCTTTTCGATAGCATAAACTTTTTTGGCAGATCTACCAATTCGTGCACCATCAACCACAAAGACTTTGGGTAGCGTAGCCTCGGGGGGGGTACCATCTTTGGCAAACTTTTGTGCCGCTTTTTGAAACTCTTCCACCCTTTTTGGCAGGGTAGAGTTGTATAGAACAATAGAAAGTGCGACAGTTGCGGCCAATAGGGCTATACCGATCATTAGCGGGGGGAAGGAGAGCGACAACGTTGCACCGGCGACCGTTGCAATTTTTAGAGCCATAAAGCTTGCGCCGGCTAAACCGATCAAGCCGGTAAGCTTTTTAGCACGCCCAACGTTTGTTTTAAGCTTAAAAAGGGTCACAAGCCGTTTGCTCGCAGACACATCTTCGATGAGGTTATACGTTTTACGCTTCAAAAAATCGAGTGAGGCGATTCCCTCCGCTGATGTCGCTACTAAAGGTGTGAGCATAGATGTACCTATATAATTTAGTATATTATTATACTAAATGGGCCATTCTTTATCAAATAATTATTTTAATATGATCTTAAAAAGGGATAGGTTCATCAACCAAACCGACATAGAACCCTTAGAATTACAAGCTTCAGGGTAAAAAAAGGGGTGGTGATTTTATTTAAAAGGCAAATAGAGATCGTCTCCCTGCTTAGTAGGGGACTAGCTCATTTACCACCTTTTCCAGATCAGCTAAGGAAAAAGACTGGGGATTGGTCAGAAGAGCTTTCATAATACAGTATACTGCTTCACCTTGATGCTGCTCGCGTAGAGGATTAAATAGACCATTTAAAGTCTTTATCTCAAAGAATTGTTGAATATGATCAAATTCAATGAGCCCAAACTGATTAGGATACCTTTTAATAGCCTCTTTGTAGAAATCTTTGCCGAATAAATTAGCAAGGGTCATGCCCAGAGCGTAAAAATCTGCATGCAATAAGTTTACATCACCATCTGTATAAAGCGTGTGACTAGGGGTACCACAATCTATTGGGTGTTGTCCAATAGGACATCGTGATGCAAAGTCAAAATCTGCAAGGTAGGGAACTTTATTGTGGACTAAAAAATTTAACCCTTTGATGTCTCTATGAATGAATCCGAGGTTCCAAAAAGTCACCATCTTTTGTAAAATTTGGATGGCTATCCTTACCTTTTTCTTTGGACTAATGTTTTTTTGGTACATCTTCAGATCTCCACCATTCGCAAAAAGGGTTTTTTCTTGACCCTGATTTAAAAAGGTTTTTCTCAAAGAGACCCCTTGCGAAATGGCCCAGTCTTCAATATCCCTCGCTTCAGGAGTTGAAATATTAGACTTTGATTGAGCCTCCCTTAGCATTTTTAGTTGAGAAGTTTTAAAAAATCTTTTGGGGTTGATCGTAGAAATCAAATGTAAATGATTACACCCACCTTTTGTAATGAATGGAAATGCGTAAACCCGTTTTGGATTTTCAGGCAAGTCTGTTCTTGGCCCAAGGACAGTATAAACAGAGGGCAATTCATTTCTTTTAAACTTTTTTGCAGCTTTACAAAGATCTAAAACTTGCTTTGGAAGTGACAATCGAGAAAAAAGGATTGCCAAAGCTATGGATGTACCCAAAAGAGCCACCCCAATCACTAAGGGGGGGAAGGATATGGTCAGCACCGCACCCGCAATCATCGCCACTTTAAGGGCCAAAAAGGATGCTCCTGCTAAACCAACCACAGCGTTTAATTTTTTACATACGTCGACGCGGTTGCTAAGGTTTGCTAAAGTAATTAGCCAGCGAGAGGCTTTAGGGTCGTGAAGGAGCTCATAGCGCTTACTCGCCGATGGGGCAACGGTAGGGCTTGCAGGCGATGCTGGGGCTGGAGGTGTGTGTGGTCCTAGTAAGGGTGCTAACATATTAATCCTAATTATAATATATATTATTATATCAGCTTTCACATAAAATATAAACTTATTATTTTAAGTAAACTTAACTAATTGAAAATGAATGAATTAAAATACTAAAAATTTACATAAGTGCTTGTAAAATATTTTACTAGATTACAGGGTTAAAATTTGCTATTAGCTCATAAATGAGCAGTATACCTCCTATAGGCCCCTCCAGGGTTCCGGCTTCGGATAGAGAGTCAAACGGGTCTAACTCGAGTACCTCACAAAAAATAAGAGGTATTTTTGAAAAAGTTAGTTCGTTTTTTTTATTGAGGCCTCGGGAAATCGATCTTCCGAAGCTCAAGATCCATTCTTTGAAATGGTTCAAATTAAACAAAGTTCCGCATTTAAGACCGGTTGGGAATGTGAGGAAGTAAAAGAAACAAAGCAACTTAAATGGACCCAGGTAAAATCACTTAAAGAAATACAAGAATTAAATGAAGAACAGTTTCCGTCCATTCAACCTACATCCAAAACTAATGAATATTTATATTATTGGTCCTCAACACCAGCTCTTTTTCCAGTATTAGCCACTATTGGTTTTCAATTTGATGAAGCCAATCCGGATATTTTTTATTCCCCTACAAAAGAGCGCTTGGAATTGTACCTTCAATATTTGAAGGAAAAAAATCCTGCTCTTTCAGGTCTTAGGATACATGATGCTGATCAGATTCTACCACCCGATCAATTTTTAGAATTAATGTTAGGTGACGTTTTAATCTGTGGTGATTGGCCTGAAAACGTTCACGATTTATATTTCCATATAGCACCTATGCTTACAAATATCACGCGAGATCCCGAAAACTATCCACGATTCAAACAAGACCAAAAAGATATAATCCATGGGTACCTTGAACAGCTTCAAAAAGCTGAAGAAGATGAGAAAAAATTTTTAGAGGATCTGAATTGTGCTCTTATTTCTGCTGGGGGGAGTAAGATTGATATGGATCAATGGACACGAACTAAACAGATCATTAAATACTCTTTAGGCGCTTATTTAGATATTTATTCGTCTCGATATTTTAAAGATAAATTTCCACCGACAGCAGAATTAAAGGATGATTTTTTAAAAATTCTAGATTCAATAATTATTCATGAACCAAATTGGAAAAACGCCTGGACTAAAGAACTTCGTCTTGCGCAAAGTGAACAAGATCAGGTGAGTAAAGACTATAATACAATCCTAATTATCCGATATCTTTATGTAAAAGCCAAGCTGGATGAAAAGTAGTTTTTTAATCCAAAATAATGACTTTAAATCTTTAGAGGGGTGAGGTGGTGTCTTAGACGACACCACCGATACCAAATCTCATACTCAATAAAATTAGAAATCGACTTTAGGGAGAAAGGTGTTATTGAAGTAATTGGTCGTCATATTGACTGCGACATTCCCCATGATTTCAAGCAACTGTTCTTCATTCCACCCGTTTTCCAGAATATGCTGAATATCAGCGTCTTGGATGTGCCCTTTCGTTTTGAGTACTTTATGGACAAAATCGAGGGCGGCTTGCGTTTTTGGATGCCCACTTTTACCCTCTAAATTTAACCGAATTTCCTCTTCGTCAAGGTGGGCTTTCGCCCCGATTTTGGAGTGTGCTGCCGTGCAGTATTTGCATCCGTTAAAGCCTGCAACAGCTAAGGCGATCGATTCCCTGGTTTGTGGGGAGAGTAGACCATGCTCTAAGCTTTTAGATAAAGTCAAAAAACCGCCAAAAAAGGGTTTTGAGTGCCCCATCAATTGAAAAATATTTGGGGTAAAACCGAGAGCCTGTTTCATTCCGGTTAAAACTTCGCTCACTTGTGGATCGATCGGATTTTTTGGATGGATGCGACTCATATATTCTCCTTGCGGTGTATAGCACCGGGCGCTGCAGCTGAGCCAGCAAGGATCCCCCCATCGACGAGCAGTTCGGCTCCGGTGACAAATTTTGATTCTTCTGATCCTAGGTACAAAACGGCATAAGCGACATCTTCTGGCTCACCCATGTGCCCCATCGGAATCTCCTGAATCATTTTTTCTATTTTTAGTTTTTTTGTAGGGCCAGAGACGATTGGATCCCAGAGGGGAGTGTCGATGGCTGCCGGGTGTACTGAGTTGCAACGGATAGGATAACGATTGGAGCAACACCAGAGCGCGACCGATTTTGTGTGGTTACGCACCATCGCTTTACTCGAAGCGTAGGCTGCCATGGAACCAAGACCCACGTTCCCTGAGCGCGAGGAGATATTGACAATACTGCCACCATGGTTTTTCATATGGATGATCGCGTATTTACAACCCAAAAAAGTCCCTTCAGCATTCACTGCATGCACTTTTTTCCAGCTATTCAGAGAGGCATTTTCGGGATCTTGGGGGCCAAACCCCTCTGCCATCCCTGTGATACCCGCATTATTTACAAGGATATCAACCCTCTTTTTTTGATGGAGTACGAGATCGAAAAGTTGGATCCAGCCCTCCTCTTTCGAGACATCTTGTTCGAAAAAATAAGAGCGGTGTTCACCAATTTTTTCTTGCGCTTCGAGCCCTTTGGCTATATGCAAATCTGTTAAAAAAACAAACGCCCCTTCATCAGCCAAAAGCTTTGCAGTTGCAAACCCAATCCCTTGAGCCGCCCCTGTGACAATCGCAATTTTTTGATCCACACGACCTTTTCGTATCATCTAAACTCGAAAAAAAGATTTTAAGGGTCATGATAGGGGGCAAAGACAGATTTTTCAAGAAAGATTTTTTTTTTAAAAAAGGTCAGCTTTCAACGATATTGGTACTTTTATAGATGGTTTTGTTAAGCAACCCTTCCGAATGGTCAACAATCAAAGCGACCGTAGCATCTCCCGTAATGCTGATGGTCGTTCGCATCATATCGACAATCCGATCAATTCCTAATATGAGGGCGATCCCCTCAACTGGAAGTCCCACTGCCCCTAGTACCATCGGTAGCATTACAATCGTTCCGCTCGGAATTCCAGCCCCTCCGATCGATCCCAAAGATCCTGTGAATCCGATTAAAAGGTAGTCGGTCATAGAAAGGGGTTTGCCAAGAGCTTGTGCAAAAAATAGGGCCGCAAGGCTGATGTAGATCGCAATACCCACCATGTTGATGGAGGCGCCCAAGGGGAGAACAAAGGAGGAGCTCACCTGTGAAACACCCAAGTTATCTTTAGCAACTCGCATAGTTGTGGGCAGAGCCGCTTTACTACTGGAGGTAGAAAACGCGATCACCTGATATTCAAAGCTCTTTTTAAAGAAGGGGAGCGGTGACAATCCGGTGGTCAGCCAAATAAGAGCACCAAAGAGCAGATATTGAATAAAAAATGCTAGGTACGCGCACCCCACAAGCTTCAAAAGCAGGTAAAGAACGCTAGCCCCTTGAGTACCCACCACCCAAGCAGTTAAAAAACAGGCGGCCAAGGGGGAAAGCTGTACAATCAGATGGACCATTTGAAAAACCATGGTCGACACAACACGGAAAAAATCGGAAATCTTCTCGGCGATCTCCCCTTGGATGGTATTGATCGTAAAGCCGGTAAAAAGGGCAAAAAACACAACCTGCAAAATTGTCCCTTGCGCCATAGCTCCGATCGCGTTATCGGGTACTATATTCAGGATCGAATCTAAGATCTGTAAAGTTGTTTGCCCCTTCGCCTCGTTGGGATTGAAAGACTGGTTTAAATTCAGCTGAAGGCCGACTCCCGGTTCAAAAACAGATCCGATCACAAGGCCGATTGTGATGGCTAAAAAAGTGGTCACTAAAAAGGCAAAAAGGGATTTGAAGCCAAGTCTTCCTAATGTTTTGGAGTCTTTAACATTAGTCACTCCTGTAACAATCGAAAAAAAAATGAGTGGGATGATGATCATCTTGATGAGTCGGATAAAAATATCACCCAACGGTTTTAAGTAGGTGGCCCAATCCTTTAAAAAAAAGCCTAGAATAACCCCTAAAACTAGACCAATGATCACTTTTTTCCAAAGACTCAACGACAACCCCATTTTTTGAAAAAGTTTTTGTTTATCATAGTGAGTCAAAGCAAAAAATGCATCGAAAAAATGAGCGAGAAAATAAATTCATCCAATCGAGAAAAATTTGTGCTGCCGTCTCGTAAAATTTACCACTTTGTTTTTTCCCGTGGGTAGTCCTTTTTTAGCATTTGTAGGTTGCCTATTTGGACTCAAAGGGAATAGGAAATATTGGGTGTTGGAGCAAAAGGGTAAAGAATAGAGCTTGAGGTGCTTCAAGCTCTTTTTAAAAAAACGTTACCGTTTAACGATAAAGCAAAGGCTATCGTAGAAGGTCATCGAGAGGATGTCTTTTTGGAGGGTCGATAGCTCGGGTGGGCGCATATAGGGGTGGAGTCGATTCGGCGTACCAGTCGAGCTGCCAACTACATTTATGTCATTCAAAAGATTTTTTAAATATCCCATCGTATTTTTACTTCCTCGACCCCTTTTGTTCCCGTTATATTTCGGCCAGTAGGAGGTGTGCAGATCTTCAATCACATAGAGCCCACCACTTTTTAGGTGCGGGAAGAGAGTTTCAAAACTGATGATTTGCTGATCCATGTAGTGTCCGCCATCATCGATGATCACATCAAATTCCCCTCCAATTTTTTCGATCAAGGCCTCAAGATCTTCTTTTTTAGATTGGTCACAAAGATGGAGGGAAGCTCTTTTGGGTTGAAGCCGCATATAATCGTAGGTAATGTCGATAAAATGGAGTTCTCCATTAGGGAAATAATCCTCCCACATGCGCACGCTACTGCCTTGAAAAATCCCAATTTCAAGAAATTTTATTGGTTTGTTTTTATGTTTTCGAAAGTAGGATTCATAGATTTTGGTATAGTAATGGCACAACGGACTTTTGTCTGTCTCAAACTTCATACCTAGAGCACTTAATTCATCATTCTCTTCAAAATCATAGAACATTTTTTCGCGAGCATGCGATTGTGATAAGAATGCTCCCGTCATAAAAAGAAAAAAGAAAAATCGGTTCATAACTACCTTTAAATAAAATCAGCCATCAACTTGATTATTAAAATCAAATTTAATTTATATAAGTATAATTTTGAATAAATAGCTCTAATTTTTTTAATTTATATTCAAATAAGCGAGAAAAAAAGGGGGCTGTTAAGCCCCCTTTGGCAGTGATTAAGAGTTCACCTTTGATGGGTCTTGGAAGATCTCTTTTTCGAAAGGTCTGAGTACTAGGTAGGCTGCAAGCAGAAAACAGAGGGGAAGGAGGAGGAAGGCTGCTAAAAAGCTGTCAAACGGGTATAGCCTATTTTGGAATTCGGTAAGTTGCCCTTTCCAAAAAAGATCCATGATTGTTCCGGTAAGCGGTTGGATCAGCATAGGCAATCCCATGATAATAACGGCCGCGATACCCATCGATGTCCCTTCAAGATTTTTGGGGCTATGTTCTGTGATCGTGGGGTATCCCAATACTTGTGATGAGGTAGAAAGGCCCAAGAGGAAAAATAGCGCACCCAGATACAC
>CAXNCP010000127.1:0-4750 GCA_964200935.1 Chlamydiia bacterium
TAGATTCAAGTAGCGAGTGGTATCAAAATCTTTATAAACCCTCAATAGTACCCCCTGATTATGTTTTTGGTATAGTTTGGTCCATTTTATATGTTCTTATCGCCATCGCCGGTGCTCGAATCTATTTCATCTCCAAAAAAGACCACAAAAAGGGGATGACCCTGTGGCTTTCACAGCTTTTAGTTAACGCCCTCTTTTCCCCCCTATTTTTTGGTTTTCAAAGTCCCATACTCGGTTTTATTGACACCCTGATTCTTTTCATTTTACTGGCCCTTTTGGTGATCCATATCTATCGCTTTGAAAAGGTCGCGTTTTACTGCCTTTTGCCCTATCTCGCCTGGGTGTCTTTTGCGATGACCATCGCTTTTTTAATCATGATACACCCCTTTCTTTAGTATGCATATTTTAACAAAGACCACCTGGATACCAGCTACACTGGATCAGGCATGGGAATTTTTCAGCTCACCCGATAACTTGGCCCTCATTACGCCAAAAGAGCTCAATTTTGAGATTCTTGATCGAAGCGACAGCCACCAAATGTTCGCAGGGCAAATCATCCAGTACAAAGTGTCCATCTACCCATTCCTTAGAGTCCGGTGGGTGACCGAAATCACCCACGTTGAAAATCAAATGTTTTTTGTCGATGAACAACGATTTGGCCCCTATAGCTTTTGGCACCATAAGCATTTCTTCTATCCTGAAGATGGGGGAGTCCGCATGGTGGATATTGTCCACTATAAGCTACCGCTCGGGTTTCTAGGACGGATGATAGAACCCTTTTAGTTGCACCAAAGCTTGAAAAAATCTTCTCTTTTCGAGAAGAGGTAATCAAAAAGTTATTTCATAAGTAGGATCAAAAAGGGTACCTATTTAGAATTAAGATTTTGGGCTAGATTCGTACAGGCGAGTAAAGACCAGCTTCACTTTATTGAAAAAAAATCTGATATCGGACAGCCCAATAATTGCCTCGTCAAAGCTTTCAAGACCTATAAAACAGAAATCCACATCCGATGGTGCATTTTTCATTTTAAATATTTTTTCAAAAAAAAATAGGCTCTAGAGGCGTTTTCAAAAAATATTTTGAAAAATTGTTGCATAAAAAATCGCTCTCTTAATATGGAAAGAGCTATAAGCGAACTATAGAGGGCATTATGGCACTAAAACAAACTGCAACACACATGATGGAGCTTTTAGAGAGGGTTTATGAGGATCTCGTAAAAGCTGTAGAAAAAGAGAACAAAGCGGCTGCGCAAAGAGTTAGAACTGGTTCTATTCGTTTGGAAAAAGTTGCAAAACTTTTTAGAAAGGAATCTGTTAAAGAGATGCCGAAAAAGAAAAGAGCCTCCAAGGCGAAGGCAAAGAAGCCTGCTGCAAAGGCAAAAAAGAAGTAATTTCTTTTTTAAGTTGTCGACCAAACGATATAAGAACCCGAAAAGTGATTTTCGGGTTTTTTTATTCCTCAGATTCGAGTAAAATTCCACCCCTATGATGCAGTGTTTGATCGATCGATTGAGTGATAAAGGGCATGGGAGGGCAACTGTTGACGGCAAAGTTGTCGATGTCAAAGGTGCTTTTCTAGGGGAATTGGCCCATGTCGAGCTCATGAAGGGGAGACGGGGTGTTAAAAAAGGAATTTTAAAAGCGCTTGAAAACAAATCCTTGGACCGGACACCCGATCGATGTTCGCATGCAAGCTATTGTGGTGGATGCAATCTGCATGGGTTGAGCTATCCCGCTCAAACCAAAATCAAACAAGAAGCCACCCAAAAAATCTTTAATTTCCCGGTCAATCCTATAATCCAGGCAGAGGATCCTTTTTATTATCGCAATAAGATGGAATTTACCTTTTCTCAAGACAAGGAAAAAAATCGCTATCTGGGGTTGATCATGGAGGACTCGAGAGGCAAGGTTTTCAATCAAACTTCCTGCGGTCTATGTCCAAACTGGATGATCGATACTTTGAAATTGGTGAGTGAACACTGGTCAACAACCGCCTTAGAGGCTTATCACATGCCTACAAATGCAGGTGTGCTGAGGACTCTCACCTGTAGAGGGGGAGTTTTCACAAAAGAGCGGATGGTGATTTTAGGTCTTTCGGGAAACCCTTTATACGCACTGACGCATGAAGAGCTGGATGGTTTCAAACAAGCCATTTTAAAAGCGAATAAAGACTGCGATCAGCTATCGATCTTTGTTGTTTTGACCCACATCGAGAAAAAAGTGCCCACATTTACTACAGAGATCCATCTTCATGGCAAAGATCACTACACCGAAATTTTACTGGGTAAGCAGTTCTTCATCTCCCCGCAAGCTTTTTTTCAACCTAATCCGGTACAGGCTGAAGTCCTGTATCGAACCGCTTTTGATCTTGTAGAGCCCTCTATCGAAGATCGTGTACTTGATTTGTATTGCGGTGTCGGCTCTATTGGAATCTGTCTCAAAGATCGTGTGAAATCGGTGTTTGGAATCGAACTCAACCGGTATGCGGTTTGTGATGCAAAAAGGAATATTCATGTTAACCAACTGAGCCAAGTCGATATTGTTGTAGGTGATGTTAAAGAGGTGCTAGATAAGCATAAAGACGAACCTTTTCAAATCGTGATTGTTGACCCCCCACGAGCTGGTTTGGATCTGAAGGTGATCGAGACTTTAGGGCAGATGAGAGCTTCAAAGCTTCTTTACATTTCCTGCAATCCAAAAACTTTGGCTAGAGACGTCCCTATATTAGAGGCACAAGGATATCGTCTAAAGGTGTTACAGCCTGTGGATCAATTTCCCCAGACTCTACATTTGGAAATGATTGCTTTATTTCACTATGAGCCCTAGTCGATTTGTCCGACTTTGCTAAAAAAACAGAATTCGGGTAGCCTAAAAAAAACTTTTTAGAACTGTCTTAAAGTTTTAAATTAGATCACCTTTTTTCCGAGTGGCTTATGATTTTTTTAGATGCGGATGCTTCAGGGACACAGTCGTTGATGCAAAATTTGATCCTCTTAGCGATCATGTTTTTATTCTTATATTTTCTATTCATTCGCCCTGAACAAAAACGTCGTAAGACCCTTCAATTGATGCAAGAAAGCATTAAAGCCGGGCAAAAAGTCTATGCCGGGTCGATTGTTGGGGTGATCAAACGGGTAAATAACACGACCTGTATCGTCCAAAGCGGCTCGGCCGAGTTGGAGGTTCTACGCCTCTCTATCAGCTTCATCGAACCCGAGAAAGAGGAGGAGCAGCAGCCCATCTCTTAGCTTATTTTATGTCTAACCATACAAACTCCGTCTAGAGCGGGTTTTTAATCATTCTGTTAGGATGTTTTTATAACCCACTCATTATCAGTGACTATCCAAAAAAAATTAAAATAAAGATTTACATTATAATATAAAATATTATATAATTAAATCTTATTTAATTGAGAAGGTTAGTATGAACTCGGTCGGACCAATAAGATGGGTAGCCCCAATTATTACAAATCCGAATTCTATCCCCATGGGAACCGTTCGGGAGTTTTTTGTCCGTTTGAAGGATAAATTTTTAGTAAAATGTATTTTTTTCTTAGAAAGAACAGATAGGTACAGAAATTTTTACGTCAACAAATTAACAAATCCTCTTAATATAAATCAGGTGTCCGAAATAAACATTAAAGCAGCGCTATTGCTTGCCGAATTGATCATCAAAATGGAAAGCTGTGTGAGGCTTATCCTTTTTCCCAGAGTGGGTCAAAAATTAGTTCATTCAATCAATGATTACGCTAAAAAGTATTCGAACGCTCAACTAATGAATAGCGTATTTAGGGATACGATTTTACGATTGAACACCAACTAGAACAAAATCTCGTTTCCCCCAAACGAGATAGCGGACAAAGGAGGGCCCTAAATGGTTTAGGGCCCCTCTTTTTTTATCTAGTTCTTTTCACACAATAGAGCTTCGAAAAGTTTCATCGAGCGGTTTAAGAAGGGTTGAATTGCATCTTGGCCGAGCTCTTTTTGAGACAGAAGAGATAAATCATAGAGCTGAGCCAGCAGCTCTTTAGCCAATTCAGGCTTATTTTTTTGGATCTCTTCAATTTTAGAGACCATTGGGGAGTTAGAGTTCAATACAAACTTCTTTTTCCCAAAAAGATCCTGTGAAAAATCCTGTTTTTGCAGGCGCATATAATCTCTAAATCGGCGTTGGTCTTCATCGATGAGAACAAAAGCGGGGACCGTTTGAGAACTTAAAGGCTTAAGTTCTACCTCGACCTGGTGGTCTTTGAAGGAATCTTTGGCGAATTGGAGCAGTTCTTCTTTTGGTTGGTGCTCCTCTTGGCTTGTGAGAAGATCGTCCATGCCACCGTCGATGCGCTGGAATTTCACCTCGGGCATTTTGGATTCGAGGTGTTGGAAAAGATGGCTATCGATGGGTGATGTAGAACGCAAAACATCGACTTGTTGATCTTTAAACAGCTGCAAAAAGTGATTTTCACTTGTATCGATATGGTAGTAGACCTTCGATTTGGTCTTCTCTTTCATCGCATCTAGGTACTGTTGAATGCTAATCCATTCTGCCTTGCTATTTTCAAAAAGAATTAGATCACGGGTCCGCTCATAGAATTTTTCATCCTGCAAATTCCCAAGCTTTAAAAAGACCTCCATCTGCTTATAAAGTGTGACGTAGTCCTCTTTATTCGATGTGTAAAGCTGTTGAAGCTTATCTGCGATTTTCTTGGATAAATGGAGCCCAAGTTGGCGAACCGTTTTATCCATATGCAAAT
>CAXNCP010000128.1:0-8599 GCA_964200935.1 Chlamydiia bacterium
AAGGCTTGAACCTGCCCCCTTGCCCGTTACAGTATTGGAAGGGCATCCGCAATTGAGCTCCACACGATGTGCCCCTTTTTCAGCCAAAAGGAGGGCGGCCTCGGCAAGATGCATTGGTTGCACACCCATTAATTGGGCAGCCTGCGGAATCGGAGAAGTGGCCATTGGATTAAAATCTTTGATCAGGCTGGGAATGTGAGGATTAGTCGGTATGCGAATGAATTCGGTGCAGCATTCGTCAAAGCCCCCAATCGTTGCGAGCATTTTACGAAATTCTATTGCACCCAGCCCCTCCATTGGAGCTAGATATAGGCGAGTGGTTGAAGGATTGGAAGACATCAATTTTCTTCGTTTGAAAGGATATCGGATTGGATTTCGTTGGTCTGAGGACTATCTGTAATCAGTCTTGCCCGCTCTTTCCAGCCTGAGCTTCGGTAACGTAAATAAATCGGTAGAGTTGATAGTACGCTATAAAATAACCAAACCCAAAATGCATATACAATATGAGCATGGGTCAAGTAGACAAACAGGTATGTCGGTAAAATGAGAAAAATCCAGACGGAGAAAAATCCTGTGAGCATCATAAAAAATGTATCTCCAGCAGCGATCAAAATACCGCCTAGAAGCCAGCGGAAATTTTCAAACAGGATGTAAATGGCTAAAAGAGGTAACACCGCTTTTACAGCGCTGGACAACGTTGGAATATCCACAGTAACCGACTCCTTATTAACAAGGTAGTAGATCAAAAAGTCAGAAAATAAAAAGAGGGTCAAACCAGTAAATGCTAAGTAAATGAAGCTCAACAAGACGCCGGAGCGCGCCAGGTTTGATAAAAGATGTTTTTTGTTGGCACCGATCAGATTTCCAGCGATCGCTGATGCACCTTTTTCTAAACCGCAACCGAAAAAGAAATAGAGAAACAAAATGGACTGAACGAGGTTTGCTGTTGTGATATGGAGTGGGGAGAGAGCAATCATCATGTGATAAAAAAGGGCCCATCCGGCGATTTCAAAAAGGATAAATATTCCAGGTGGAAAACCGATCTTGACAATTTGCAAAAACTGCTCTTTATCGAATTTAAAATTCCATGTACCGAATTCTATTTTATTCTTTTTGTTCATAAAAATTAAAAACAAGATGAGGGCTTGCACGAGTGTGCCTATACCTGTTGCAATGATCGCACCTTTGACCCCTAAAGAGGGGATGACGTCTTTGTATCCAAAGATTAAAAAATAATCGAGGACGATATTCACTGCGTTACCAAGAAGTGCAAGCCATTTAATAATATTTGATTTTCCCTGCCCGACATAAAAAGCGGTAAATGCAGCCAAAAGAAAATAGGCAGGGGCAGAGTAAATAGACCAAACAAACCACTCTCTATTATAAGGGGTAGGGTTGAGTAACAACTCCGCAAGTGTAGGCGCTATATAAAAAAGGAGAGGGGATACCAGAATCGATAAATAGACCATTTGCCATGGTGTGGAACCGAGAGCTGCATATTGACCAGCGCCGTTTCTTTGCGCAATGATCACTTCCGACATTGATATGAGTGTCACTACGGCAAAAATGATTGCCCAAGCAGGTGTACCTGCAGTTGTGCATGCTTGTAATGCATCCTGCGAGTATGCGGCCAAAAATACACGATCAACAAATGTCATGACAAACATGGAAAAATAACTGATCGCTAAAGATGCGGTTACTCCCCATAATTCTTTAATAGATCCCGTCTCAAAAACCTTTTTCATTTTATAGTGGCCTTAGCAGTATGCGTTAAATAATTTTTTAAACCGTGTGAAGCTTTCGTGAATATTTGCTTGAAAATTGAAAAAAAATCGCCCTTTACACAGCAGATAAAAACATTCTCTCATATGTGTTTTAGAGGGGTCAAGCGAAAAAAAACAAAAGATGTTGCGTTAAAATCAACGGCAGTGATATTGTGTTGTCATCTTCAACGAACACGGTGAGTGTAAGTCGAAGAATAGCAGCGAGATAGCTGCAAGATCTGTGACAGTAATAATGAAGTGACGAGCGGCGAGAATGTTGTGTAGAGCTTACTAAGAGTAAGTGTAACAACTTCTCGAGTATGCTCTAGTCAAAACTTTTTTTAAAATAATTTTCTGAGAATTTGATCTTGGTTCAGATTGAATGCTGACGGCGTGGATGAGGCATGCAAGTTGTACGAAGTAAGGGCTTGTCCTTACTTAGTAGCGGAAGGGTTAGTAATACATAGCTAACGTACCCTTATCCTCGGGATAACGGCTGGAAACGGCCGCTAATACCGGATGAGGTAACGCAACAGAAGTTGCGTTCACCAACGTTGGGGACCCTGCAAGGGGCCTTGCGGATAAGGAGCGGGCTATGCTACATCAGCTAGTTGGTAGGGTAACGGCCTACCAAGGCTAAGACGTATAGGCGGGTTGAGAGACTGACCGCCAACACTGGGACTGAGAACTGCCCAGACTCCTACGGGAGGCTGCAGTCGAGAATCTTTTGCAATGGGCGAAAGCCTGACAAAGCGACGCCGTGTGAATGAAGAAGGCCTTCGGGTTGTAAAGTTCTTTTGCCAGCGAGCAAGAAAGAGAAGCGAATAACTTCTCAATTTGAGAGTAGCTGGAGAATAAGCACCGGCAAACTCCGTGCCAGCAGCCGCGGTAATACGGAGGGTGCAAGCATTAATCGGAATTATTGGGCGTAAAGGGCGCGTAGGTGGATTAGAAAGTCATTTGTGAAATTCCGGAGCTTAACTCCGGAGCTGCAAGTGAAACTTCTAGTCTAGAGGATGGTCGGAGGAAACGGAATTCCACGTGTAGCGGTGAAATGCGTAGATATGTGGAAGAACACCGGTGGCGAAAGCGGTTTCCTAGATTATTCCTGACACTGATGCGCGAGAGCGTGGGGAGCAAACAGGATTAGATACCCTGGTAGTCCACGCCGTAAACGCTGCAGACTTGACGTTGAGGGAATCAACCCCCTTGGTGTCGTAGCTAACGCGATAAGTCTGCCGCCTGGGGAGTACGCACGCAAGTGTGAAACTCAAAAGAATTGACGGGGGCCCGCACAAGCAGTGGAGCATGTGGTTTAATTCGATGCAACGCGAAAAACCTTACCTGGGTTTGACATGTAGAGGACAGGTTCAGAAATGAGCCCTCCCGCAAGGGTCTCTACACAGGTGCTGCATGGCTGTCGTCAGCTCGTGCCGTGAGGTGTTGGGTTAAGTCCCGCAACGAGCGCAACCCTTATCTTTAGTTGCCAGCACGTAATGGTGGGAACTCTAAAGAGACTGCCTGGGTGAACCAGGAGGAAGGTGAGGATGACGTCAAGTCAGCATGGCCCTTATGTCCAGGGCTACACACGTGCTACAATGGGTAGATACAGAAGGAAGCAAGACCGCGAGGTGGAGCAAATCCCAAAAACTACCCCCAGTTCAGATTGGAGTCTGCAACTCGACTCCATGAAGCCGGAATTGCTAGTAATGGCGTGTCAGCATTAACGCCGTGAATACGTTCCCGGGCCTTGTACACACCGCCCGTCACATCATGGGAGTCGGTTCTGCCCGAAGTCGTTGACCCAACCGTAAGGAGGGAGACGCCTAAGGCAGGGCTGATGACTGGGATGAAGTCGTAACAAGGTAGCCCTACGGGAACGTGGGGCTGGATCACCTCCTTTTAAGGACAAGAATGATGTTGAAGCTTTTAGCTCCATCTATTCTAGGTTGACACAACCTTCTCGCAACTCGTCACTTCATTATTACTGTCATACGACAGTGTAAGTCTTATGGGGGCATAGCTCAGTTGGTAGAGCATCTGCTTTGCAAGCAGAGGGCCAGGAGTTCGAGTCTCCTTGCCTCCATGCTTAGTAAAATGAGCACTCCAAAACGCGCCTGTAGCTCAGCTGGTTAGAGCGCAACACTGATAATGTTGAGGTCCCTGGTTCGAGTCCAGGCAAGCGCATATAGACTTACAAATGTTTTCTTGAAAGCTGAATGATAACTACAATCAAGTAGAATAGAAAAAGAAATGTTATTTCCTTAGAATAAAAAATTAAATTTGTTTTATATGGGAATACAATTTCATCGAATAAAGATCTTCTAATTAAACAGAGATCTCAAAACTGCTTGAGAATTGACATCAAAAAAATATAAAAATTGTAGTAGTTTACTCATATCAAGTTGATAGCTTATATAGCGATCTTTAGTGATCGCAAAGTAAAGGTAATTAAGTATTGATAAGGGCAAGCGATGGATGCCTTGGCATCAGAAGGCGATGAAGGACGCGATAACCTGCGAAAAGCCTCGGGGAGCTGGAATAAAGCTTTGATCCGGGGGTATCCGAATGGAGCAATCCAATAGAAGTAATGTTCTATTATCCTTAACTGAATACATAGGTTGAGGAGGCAACACCCGCTGAAGTGAAACATCTCAGTAAGCGGTGGAAAAGAAATCAAAAGAGATTCCCTCAGTAGCGGCGAGCGAAAGGGGATGAGCCTAAACCAGTGATTCGTCACTGGGGTTGTAGGGCTAGCAATAAAGTGTTTGTGAGCTTAGTTAAACGGTATGGAAAGGCCGGCGATACAGGGTGACAGTCCCGTAGACGAAAAGCAAAAAATCAAACGCGAGTTAGTACCTGAGTAGGGCCGGACACGTGAAACCCGGTCTGAATCTGGGGAGACCATTCTCCAAGGCTAAATACTCACTGATGACCGATAGTGTACCAGTACTGTGAAGGAAAGGTTAAAAGAACCCCTGTTAGGGGAGTGAAATAGAACCTGAAATCGTTTGCCTACAACCGGTCGGAGGCCTATGCCCGTAAGGGAATGGCTGACGGCGTGCCTTTTGCATGATGAGCCGGCGACTTATGCTATATGGCAAGGTTAAGGAACAATCGTTCCGGAGCCGAAGGGAAACCGAGTGTGAATAGCGCGATATGAGTCATATGGTATAGACACGAAACCACGTGATCTATCCATGGCCAGGTTGAAGCTGCGGTAACACGTAGTGGAGGACCGAACTAGTGCCTGTTGAAAAAGGCTTGGATGAGCTGTGGATAGGGGTGAAAGGCTAATCAAACGTGGTGATATCTTGTTCTCTCCGAAATAACTTTAGGGTTAGCCTCGGTGTAGTGACAACAAGGGGTAGAGCTACTAGTTTCTTGCGGGGGTCACCTGATCTACCAAGAGAAGCTAAACTCCGAATACTTGTTGTTTAACCGGGAGATAGACAGTGGGGGATAAGCTCCATTGTCAAAAGGGGAACAGCCCAGATCGTCGAATAAGGCCCCTAATTCTAGTTTAAGTGGGAAAGGTAGTGATTCGTCATAGACAGTTGGAATGTTGGCTTAGAGGCAGCCATCATTTAAAGAGTGCGTAACAGCTCACCAATCAAGACGAGTCGCGCCGATAATAATCGGGACTAAAAACTAGAGCCGAATTCGCGGGTGCATACGTTAAGTATGCGCGGTAGGAGAGCGTAGTATAGGCATTGAAGGCGTACGGGAACGAGCGCTGGAGCGTATACTAGTGAAGATGCGCGGCATGAGTAAACGACAAACAGGGTGAAAATCCCTGTCACCGAAAACCCAAGGTTTCCAGGGCAAGGCTCGTCCTCCCTGGGTGAGTCGGCCCCTAAGCTGAGGCAGAAATGCGTAGGCGATGGGAAGCAGGTTAAATATTCCTGCACTGCCTAAAGGTATGGCGAAGGTGTGACAGAGTAAGTTAAGTGTGCGGACGATCGGAAGTGTCCGTGACAGCATGAGACCGGCTTATAGGTAAATCCGTAAGCATAAAGTTAGGTGCTGGCCAAGGGGAATCGCAAGAGGAACCGATGACATGGCGCGACGCTCTCAAGAAATAACATCTAGTCTCTGACGGCAACCGTACCAAAACCGACACAGGTGGGTGAGATGAAGATTCTCAGGTGCGCGAGATAACTCTCGTTAAGGAACTCGGCAAACTAACCCCGTAACTTCGGGAGAAGGGGTGCCATCTGGCGTTAGCTGTACAAGCAAAGCGCTGGGTGGTCGCAGAGAAATGTTCCGGGCGACTGTTTAACAAAAACACAGCACTATGCAAAGTCGACAAAAGACGACGTATATGGTGTGATGCCTGCCCAATGCTAAAAGGTCAAACGGAGATGTCAATCGCAAGATGAAGCATCGAAGATAAGCCCTAGTGAATGGCGGCCGTAACTATAACGGTCCTAAGGTAGCGAAATTCCTTGTCGGGTAAGTTCCGACCTGCACGAATGGCATAACGATCCGGAAGCTGTCTCAACGAGAGACTCGGTGAAATTGTAGTGGCCGTGAAGATGCGGTCTTCCCTCAGTAAGACGGAAAGACCCCGTGAACCTTTACTGTACGTTAGTATTGCGTTTTGGTTTGTCATGTGTAGCATAGCCAGGAGACAATGAAGCAGCCTCGTTAGGGGTTGTGGAGTCACAGGTGAAATACTGGTCTTGACCAACTGAAACGCTAACAGGATCCCGTGAATCCGGGACCTGGACATTGCTAGCCGGGCAGTTTGACTGGGGCGGTTTCCTCCCAAAAAGTAACGGAGGAGCCCAAAGCTTATCTCATCGTGGACGGCAATCACGAGTAGAGCGTAAAGGCATAAGATAGGTTGACTGTGAGACCAACAAGTCGAGCAGGTACGAAAGTAGGGCTTAGTGATCCGGCGGTTGAAAATGGAATCGCCGTCGCTTAACGGATAAAAGGTACTCTGGGGATAACAGGCTTATCGCCACCAAGAGTTCATATCGACGTGGCGGTTTGGCACCTCGATGTCGACTCATCGCATCCTGGGGCTGTAGAAGGTCCCAAGGGTTTGGCTGTTCGCCAATTAAAGCGGTACGTGAGTTGGGTTCAGAACGTCGTGAGACAGTTCGGCTCCTATCTGCTGTGGGCGTAGGATACTTGAGGAGAGCTGCTTCTAGTACGAGAGGACCGAAGTGGACAAACCAATGGTGTTCCGGTTGTTCTGCCAAGAGCATAGCCGGGTAGCTAAGTTTGGAAAGGATAAGCGTTGAAAGCATCTAAACGCCAAGCCCCCTCCAAGATAAAGTATCCCCATTAGACACCAGGAAGACTACCTGGTTGATAGGTTGGGTGTGGAAGCGGAGTAATCCGTGAAGCTTACCAATACTAATCAGTCGATTGGCTTAATTATTTAAGTATTCGCTGCTGAGGTAACCTTAGAGGTTACCCCAACAGCGAAAAGCTACTACAAATTTGAAAATTTTCAAGCAGTTTCTAAATGAGAAATAGTTATCAAACAGCTTTCAAACTTTTACAATTTATCTGGTGATTATAGAGAGTGTGACCAACCTGATCCCATACCGAACTCAGAAGTTAAACCACTCATCGCCGATGGTATTGCTCTCAAGAGAGTGAAAGAGTAGGACGTTGCCAGATTTTCCTTTTGCCCGTTGTGCCCCCCACAACGGGCATTTTTCATTTAAGGGGAGCGGCGTTTGGCTGCATATAGCGCGCGTTTATCGCGAAGGCTGTGTGGGGCCCCCTTTTTACACTAGCCTTCGCGAAAAACACCCACTCTATCTCGCCACCCGGTCACTCCCCAGGGGGTATTCTGCTAAACGTCTGCATTTTGTCTAATCTTAAAATCAGTATTTGTACCTAGTATACTGCACAATTTGAACTTTGTATCGATTTGAAGCTGGAAGGCAATTTGGGTTCTTAAAAAAATAGCGCGAAAAAAGCTCTGTAAATCAGACAGGCTTTTTGTTGATTGAGCGAAGATGCAATTATAAAAAACAAATCTGGTTTGCCTGCTTGGGTCAAAAAGAAAACATCTTTGTTTTCTTCAAAAAATAAATATTATTCTTCCCAAATTTTTTGAGACGCAAGTATCCCTTGCCAAATGCCCCCAATAATGCCAAGTGGTATGGCGATAGGGTTGCCACCAGACATGAAGTAACCCATCATTATGCAAATAGCCGTCATCACGACGATTGCCGCGAGTGACTCTAACACTTTAAGGGCGATCTCCCCTATTCTTTTAGCAAGTTTTGCCATCTTTGAAACTTTATCGATTAGAAAGCCTTGATTTGCCTCTTCAATAGGTCTGCCAGGATTAAAAGCCGGTATTGCCATAATAAGATTCCTTTTTTTACTCTTTTCTAGGGATTTAACTCCCTAACCGATAGGGGGTTAACGTTCTATCTGTCCTTTTTCCCTCTGAGGGACCCATAGAACTCCAAAGAGGTATATTGTAATTTTATTTAATATATTGCGCAAATAAACTTTTAACTTATTGTGTCAGGTTTGGGTTGTTTTATTCATGTGAAGGGCGAGTTAAATACAATTTATAAACAGTCAAATTTTAGGGGGTTAGAGCTGTAGCTGGAGGATCCTAATTCTCTAAAGACTAATAAGCAATAAGATATGTTTTAAAACCCGTGAGTACTATCTTAATCTCCTCAAAATCAGTGGTTAACATAACCCATTGAGGTCAAATTATTTTCTTTAAAAATATGGAAATTTAATAAAAAATAATATATAATAGATAAAGGAAAGGTGTCGTCAACTGACACGAATAGGGGGCTTTCTAATGATGCAAGGTTTAGTCTATGCTCAAGGATTTTATCCAG